>SSGT01000015.1 GCA_008017065.1 Crocinitomicaceae bacterium | reverse complement strand
GCCAACCGAATCAACGGAAATCCAACCAGTAAGGCATACAACCCAAATCCGGGAGCGGTAGAAACTGTTTCACTGTCTGTAAAATGATTCCCTAAAAAGTAACTAAACCCAACAGCGATTAGCATCACTAAATACACCAACGACAACAAATTTGTCAACGTCAACTGCAATTTCAAATTTTTAAACAATGCAATCGAAAATAAACACAAAAGCATCAAACTCATTGAAATGTAATAGAAAGGCAATGATTTTGATTCCAATAACGTTCCTTCCAAATCGTATTTATTTACTCCATAGGTGTTTAGTTTAAACATAAACGCAGTGGTTTCATAGGTGTAAATTGTTGTGCCAAATGTGATCAGAACCAAAACCAGTAAAACGATTACTAAAAAAACAGTTTGAATACGTTGAATCATTTTTTGTGATGTAATTAATTTCCACAAAGGTACGAATTTGAATTAAAAATCAACAGCAATTCTCAGATCAATTCCAGTCAAATTTAGATTCCAAATCAAAAAGAGACAGGCTCGGAAAAATCTGCTTTCAATTTCTTTTCAGTTGCCCGATTTCGCAATGTACAAATTGAGCCGTTCCTATGGATTCTCCGTGCTCGATAACTACTTCGAGTGAGTCAAATTCGCCGTATGTTCGCATACTCGCCAACGGAGCATGAATCGGATAATACTGATTCAACGAAGGTACCTGCGGTCCCATGAAATGAATCGAAACTTCCTCTCGAATGCCTTTGGTATAGCCAAAAAGGATTGCTTTCGGAATCGCTTCATCCATGTTTACGCGAAAACGATACGACAAATCAACCGCGATCGAACTCGATGCCAATGCAGAATCGGGTACAACAACCAAACTTGGGAACAGACTTCCAGCGTTTTTTGTTGGTTTCTTCGCCAAACACCACTTTCCATTATTCACTGTGTACGATTGATTGACTACAAACTGCTTGCGATCTAACGTCGGGTTGTCCGTAAAAAACACAAATTTGAAACGATCATCCGTTTGTAATAACACCTGAAAAAACCGTTCTTTGTTCATTTCAGAAAAGTGGAGAATGGCGTGTAACATTTGATAATTCAACACCAAATTGAAATAAATCATACATCCGGTAAACACAATCAAGCATGCAACTCCAATCTGGCGCAAACGCGTGACAAAAAACACCATCGGAATTGCTAGAATTGCATACATATCGATCATTGGCCGCATCCCTAAACTTCCGCCATAATACCAACACCACCAGGAAGCCATGATGTAAATGAACAACGAAGTCACCACAAAAACACCCCAAAACAAATAGCGATTAGACCTAAAAAGCACCACCAGACCAGGAATAAAAATCAACATGTAGGGCGTATAAACAAAGAATCCTTTGCGAAACCCAATAAGTACTTCCGTGATTTTGGGCTCGAGTAAAAAATCAAATCCCTCTGCAGAATACGCATTGAATCCCCAGAATCCGTATTGCGAACGTATGTTCCAGAACTGAAGAAATAACAGTCCAACGAAACAGCAGAGCGCTAAAAACAAACCCGTTTTTTGGTGAACAAACATCCATTTCATGCGGCTCCAAAAAGCGCGAAACGAAGGAAATAAAAAAGGAAAAATCAACAAAAAAATTCCGTTCGTCGGTCGTATCAAAACAATCAAACCGATTAAAAAACCGATCCAAATCACGTGTTTAACCTTTGAATTTTCGACGTACAAATGACATTGTAACACAAAAAAAGCAACCAACCCAAAAGTGTACGCATGCGAAAAAGCAATATCATAAACAATGTAAAAATTGAGGTTGGTAGCAAAAGTCAATCCCGCTATGACAACCAATATGGGGAAGTTGGAAATCCCCATGCGTTTTAACAAAACAAGTAAACTAATCGCTCCTAGTAACCAAAATGCAATTGCTGAAAGCAACACTGAAACTTCATATAAAATCGAATAGCCATCGGCAACACCACCTGTCCAACGCGTGACTTGGTCAGCAACGAGAAACAATGGCGCCATGCACACAGCGGTTCCCACAAAATACTTATCATGCATCCGATTGCCCTCTCCGGGTGAAAGTCCTTGGAAAAATTTAGATGTTGGGTATCTCTTTTGGATGGTTGCATGAAATTCAAAGTGCTTGGTTTTATGGACAAAAACTTGAGGCAGATACGCATAATAACCGCATCCATCACTGTTGATCGCATGCAACTGATTGTTGGATGGCTTTGTCCATTTAAAATACGCGTCGCTTTGAGCACCCAGTATATAGGTCATTATCACCAGCGCAAAAATGGTGAAATAACGGTGATTGAGTAAACGAAACACTCCCATTTTCTATTCAACGTTGATTTGCTTGTTGGCGCAGCCAAAAGTCCATGATTACAAGGGCAGTCATGGCTTCTACGATAGGAACCGCTCGTGGAACCACGCATGGATCGTGTCTTCCTTTTCCGAGAAGCTCCACTTCATTTCCATGTATATCAATCGAAGGTTGCATTTGAATGAGCGTTGCAATGGGTTTGAAAGCCGTTTTGAAATACACTGGCATTCCGTTGCTAATCCCTCCTTGAACTCCACCACTGTGATTCGTTTTTGTAGAACCATCGGGTAAAAACAAATCATTGTGTTGAGAACCCAACATCGAGACGCCTTCAAATCCAGAACCAATCTCAAAACCCTTGGCGGCATTGATGGAAAGCATTGCTTTGCCTAAATCGGCGTGCAATTTATCAAAAACGGGCTCACCCAAACCTGCTGGAAGTCCCTCTACAACACACGAAACACATCCGCCAACGGTGTCTCCTTTCTTTTTGACTACAAGCAAATAATTCTCCATTTCCTGCGCCAAAATCGGATCGGGACACCGAACAAGATTTGTTTCGATCAATGCAAAATTAACCGTTTGAATTTGCGCTGACGTTAGCTTTAACGATCCTACTTGACTGACGAAAGCATGAATTGAAACTCCCTTTGACTTCAGAAATAGTTTGGCAAGTGCACCTGCAACCACTCGGCTTGCCGTTTCCCGAGCGCTGGATCTCCCACCACCCCGGTGATCGCGGTGACCGTATTTTTGATGGTATGTGTAATCAGCGTGGGAAGGTCGAAACTGCTCTTTCAAGTGATCGTAGTCTTTCGATTTAGCATCTTCATTCGAAATCACAAAACCGATCGGAGATCCCGTTGTTTTCCCCTCAAAAATCCCCGATAAAAATTGGACTTGATCCGCTTCTTTGCGTTGGGTAACAATCTTGGATTGTCCTGGTTTTCTGCGATCAAGCTCCGACTGAACAAATGCAACATCAACGGATACATTTGCGGGAAACCCATCTATAATACCGCCAATGGCAGCACCATGAGATTCTCCAAAAGTTGTCAATCTGAAAAGTGTTCCAAACGTTGAGCCAGCCATACGATTAAACTAAAAGCGTTATGTGGTGTAAATTTACCTTTTTTTCGGCGTTGAAAAAAGTTAATAAAAAAAGAGACACACGCATGCGTCTCTTTTCACTGTATTGGTATCTATTATTTACAAATCGTTTCTTCCGTCATTTGTAGTATTTTCCGAACTTCGTCCAAGGTTGGTGCTTCCGCGTACGTTCTCAACACGGGTTCTGTTCCCGAAGCACGGATCATCATCCAACGTTCGTCGTCAAAGAAATATTTCCAACCATCAATGGTTTTTACTTCACGTACCGTATAATCGCCGAATTGAGTGTACACGTTGTTGTTGCAATTTGCCATGATGGATTGCTTCAACGTTTCGGTGATGTGTAAATCATTTCGTTCAAATTTGAATTCACCAACAAGCTCGTATACCTCATCGATCAATTGATCCAATGATTTACCTGATTTGGCCATGAATTCCCAAATGATCAAGCCCATCCAAATTCCATCACGTTCTGGAATGTGTCCTTTCACTGCGATTCCACCTGATTCTTCGCCACCAAGCAACACGTCTTCCTCCACCATGATCGTTGCAATCTCTTTGAATCCGATTTTAGTAGTGGTGTGTGCCAAACCGTAGTGTGCTGCCAACTTTTCGATGCGTGGTGTGCAACTGAAGGCTGTCACAACTTTTCCTGTCATTTTCTTGTGATTTACCAAGTAATGAATCAGTAGCAAAATGATATGGTGCGAATCTACAAACTCGCCTTTGCCGTTATACAATCCTATTCGATCGGCATCGCCATCCGTTGCCAACGCGCACGCCACATTGCCAGTTGCTTTGATGTAAGCCTCTAATTCTTTCAAATTTTTTGCAATTGGTTCAGGCGCTTGTCCATAAAAAGAAGGATTGTGCTCACAATGCAAGAAATGTGTATTCGGTAAAATACGCTTCAAAACGTTCTGACCAGCCCCATACATCGCGTCGTACACAAAATTCAATCCTGAGTTTTCGATGGCATCCAGATCAAAATTCGCTTTCACGTGTTCGACGTACATTGTCTCCAAATCAACAATTTCTAATTGACCTGAAACTAACGCGTCCTCCAGTGAAATAGAACTCAAATCCAATGCATTGGTATTTGGTATAATGTCCTCCACCTCTTGAACGTGTTTCGGCGAAAGTGGTCCACCAAAATAGGCCTTCAACTTAAAACCATTGTACGCTGGAGGGTTATGACTTGCCGTAATTACGACTCCAATTCCACAGTTGAATTGACTCGCCGCCAACGAAATCATTGGTGTCGAAACAAATCCTTTGGCCATTTTGACATGAATTCCCTGACTCAAAAATACTTTTACAGCCGTTGATACAAAAAGTTCACCCGCAAACCTGCAATCATGACCGATTACAATACTTGGTTTTTCGTAGTTTTTTTTCGTCCATTCACCGGTAGCATGTGCGACACGCGCAACATTTTCTACTGTAAATTCCTCAGCGATAATCGCTCTCCAACCGTCTGTTCCGAATTTTATTTTATTTGCCAATGGTTTTTCTTTTAAATTTTTGAAATGCAAATATAAAGAATAATGACAAATTCACAGTTTAAATAATCGTTAAGCGACGCGCTTTTCACCGTCTTAGGAACAATTGTTCTTAACAATTAATTAAATTTCAACTTTTCGGTTGCGTTCTTTCTTTTTTTACCTTTGACGCATGCAAAAAACAATTTTCATTCTTTTTATCCTTGCGACCTTTTCGCTGAAAGCGCAAGAATACAAAATCGGTTTTTACAATGTGGAAAACCTTTTTGACACAATCAACGATCCCACAAAAGACGATGAAGAATTTCTCCCCGACGGAAAAAACAGTTGGACCGGCGACCGATACATGGAAAAAATAAATCATATCAACCAAGTTTTGAATGAGATGGGAAATGTATTGGCACTAGGTATGTGCGAAATTGAAAATGCAAACGTTGTACGAGATGTAATTCGCTTTTCACCTAAAATGGCAAAATCGCATGGCGTTGTTCATTTTCAAAGTCCAGACGAACGCGGAATTGATGTTGGGTTAATCTACGATAGTTTGAAATTAAAATTAGTTCAATCAGGATCAATTCGTTTTACGTTGCCTGGTAAGGAAAAACCAAGTTCTCGTGACATTCTATGGGCGAAGTTCAAAACAAAAAAAGACACAATTCATATCCTTGTAAACCATTGGCCGAGTCGCAGAGGTGGCGAGCAAGAAAGTGAAGCCAACCGAATGGAAGCAGCAAAATATGCGAAAAACTACATCGATTCAGTGCTGGCAATCTGTCCGAACGCGAAGATCATTTTTATGGGAGATTTAAACGATCACCCAAGCAACAACGCACCGAAACTAATCGCAGAACGATTGAATCCCCAAATCACAAAAACATCGGGAGAATTTGGCGGAAGTTATTTTTATGATGGTGCGTGGGATATTCTTGACCACATATTGACTTCAAAAGGACTAAACTCCAAAAAAGGATTTAGAATCCTTCCCAATTCTGGGAAAATCTATTCTCCAGCTTATTTATTGCAAGAATACAAAGGCGCTACTCAACCGTTCAGAACGTACGGAGGTAAAAAATATTTAGGTGGATATTCAGATCATCTGCCTGTTTCGATCACTGTTCGTTTGAGATAATCAGAAACAATATTGAAAAAAAAACGGATACTTTGATCGGTATCCGTTTTTTTGTTTGCCTATTTTTCAAGCGTCACATGTCCATGACCTTGATGTATTTTTCCATTCAAATCAGTAACTGAATACTTGTAAAAGTAAACTCCTTCTGTAGCCTCTTTTCCATCCCATTTTTCAGTAAAATCATTCATCTCGTACATCAAATTTCCCCAACGGTTAAAAATTTGCACTTGAATGGTTTGCCCAAACTTCACGTCCAATGCAAAAGAATCATTGATCCCATCTCCATTGGGTGTAAATACATTGGGAACAAAAATTTCGGCATCCGGCATTGGCAACACCGTAATCGTTGATGTTGTTTGATCCTGACATGTTCCATTAGATACGGTCAATGTTACCGAGTAAATGCCTACTGAAGCGTAAGTTGCAGTAGTGTTGGAAGGCGATGAACTGCTAAACGTTTGTCCATTTCCAAAATCCCAAACGTAGCTTGTACCATTCGCACTTGTATTTGCAAAACTGGGCGAAAAAATCGGATAGCCTTGTGTTGCACTCGGAACAAAATCAGCAACTGGAACCGGTACGACAGTTATTACCACCTGATCGGTACTTTCACACCCGTTGGCATCTGTACCAACGACGTTAAAGACATTACTTCCCAATGCAGGATTAAATACTACTCCATTTTGACCGTTGTTGTCCCAACTGTACGAAACGCCTCCTGTTCCGTTCAATGTGTACGTCTGCCCCAAACAAAGTGTCACGTCAGCACCTGCTTGAATGGTTGGTAGGTTGTTTACCGTGACTACCACTTGATCCGAGTTTTGACAACCATTTCCATCGGTACCCACCACATTGTACGTAAATGTTGATGTCGGTGAAAATGCAACTCCATTTGTCACTCCGCCGTTCCAAACGTAAGACGTTGCACCTGTTGCCGTTAACGTAACTTGATCACCAACACAAATGGTTTGATCTAATCCTGCATTCAACGGCGGTGAAGGATTCACCGTGATTATACTGCTTGCTGGAGGAGAATCACATCCGTTCAACGAGTAAACAACGGTGTAAGTTGTCGTTGACGATGGTGAAACCGTTATTGATGATGTGGTTTCATTTGTCGGCAACCAACTGAATGTTCCTCCTGGCAGCGATACGCTCGTGGCAATTGTATGACTTTCCCCATCACAGATCGTTGCGTTTGCAACTTGTACAGTTGGAATGGGATTGATAAATACATCAACTTGATCGGTATTCTGACATCCATTTGCATCGGTTCCCGTTACCGTATACGTAACAAAGGTTGCGGGTGGCGTCAAACTCGGTACAAATGCAACTCCATCCGACACTGAATTTGTCCATGAGTAAGACGTCGCACCGCTTCCACTTAAAATAACAGACTCACCAGTACAACTCGTCTGATCTTGTCCTGCAGAAACGTTTGGCAACGCGTTTACAGTAATTGTGGCAGTTGCAGTATTCGAACACGTGTTCACATCTGTATATGCATACGTGATTTGTTGTGTTCCTGAACTTGGATCAAAAGTAGATCCTGAAACTCCAGTTCCTGAAAACGTACCACCTATTGGTGTACCTACCAACGCAACGTCTGATGCATCAATACAAACAGCGGTATAAATACCGGCACTCACTGTTGGAAGTGGATTTACTGTTACACTTACCTCATCGGTCGACGAACAAGTTGGATCCAACGGATCGGTTACTGTCAATGTGTAAATGTGTGTTACGGGTGCATTGGTCGTATTCGTCAACGTAACCGTTGGTTGCGGGCTTGTCGCACTGCTGAG
>SSGT01000068.1 GCA_008017065.1 Crocinitomicaceae bacterium | reverse complement strand
GACAAAGAGGTTGCCGACGGTTATATTTTGACCTGTCAAGCACATCCTGCGAGCGAGGAAGTAACAATCAGTTACGATGTCTAAAAAAATTGTAATTGTTGGTGCGAGCCGCGGAATTGGGTTCGAGTTGGTTCATTTGCTTTCACAAGATGCGACCAATCATGTAGTTGCTCTTGCGCGAAATGTGGATGCGTTTGATTCCTTCAAGTCGCTTGCGCATGTTGATGCGTTTGCGTTTGATTTGAATGGAGAGGATGTACGAAGCAGGGCAAGTGCGATCTTTGAGAAAATTGGATCGATCGACGTGTTGATTAACAATGCGGGAATCTTGGTCAATAAACCCTTCTTGGAGCTGACGCACGCCGATTTGCAAGAAAGTTATCAAGTGAACGTAGTTGGTGTGATGGAAACCGTACAAGCAGCGGTTCCGTTTATGCTTGAAAAAGGCGGACATGTTGTGAATATCAGCTCGATGGGTGGATTTCAAGGTACGGTAAAGTTTGCGGGGTTGTCGGCTTATTCAACTTCCAAAGCTGCCGTTGTAAGTTTTACTGAATTGTTTGCGGAAGAGTACAAGGATACCAAAATAAAGACGAATTGCTTGTGTTTGGGGTCGGTTCAGACTGAAATGTTGGAGGCTGCTTTTCCGGGCTTTAAGGCACCAGTTTCTGCAGCAGAAATGGCTCGATTTATCGCTGATTTTGCACTCAATGCCCATGCGTGGATGCACGGACGCGTTATCCCAGTTTCGCTAACCACACCGTGAAAGCGATAGAATTTTGGAGAAATACACAAAGTTTCTAAATAATTGTTAATTTAGTTGGTATTTTTTACGGGTATTCATTGTAAATCAATGAAATAACGCTACTATTTGTTTTAGGCATTGTTTTTGTATTGATTAGAAAAAATTCAAACTAATGGCTTTTATTTTCTCGTTTCTAGTTTCCTTTTTTTTCAGTTTAGGTCATCCAGCTGATGTACCGTATTCCGATTTGGAAGCAGCTTTTGTAAATGGAAATGCTTCGTCAATTGCTGAAATGGGGAAGGAAAAAATGCTGATTTCCATTTTGGACAAAGAGGCTGTTTACAGTCAATCGCAAGCAACACTTGTTTTGAAAGATTTTTTTTCAAAAAAACCAGCGACGTCGTTTAAGTTCAATTTCAAGGGCAAAGAATCTGCGGATGGCACCTTTGCAATCGGTGTTTACACCTCCAAAGGAGAAGAATATCGAGTGACCATTCATTTCAAGAAAATCGGTGCTGATTTCAAAATTGAACGTTTGACAATTGAACGTAGCTAATCCATTAAAAAAAAATTACCAGATGAAAAGTGTTTTCGTAGCCGAAGATGTACAAGAATTAAAAAATAGAATCGAGCGTTTGACCGCTTCGTCTCAGCGCTTGTGGGGCAAAATGACCGTCGGACAAATGTTGGCGCATTGCTCCGTTACCTACGAAATGTTTTTGGAAGAAGGAAAACACCCCGCGCCAAACTTTTTGTTGCGTTTTATCTTGAAAACCTTTGTGAAAAGCAAGGTTGTAGGAGAGGAAATGTACAAACAAAATAGTCAAACTGCTCCACAATTTGTAATGACCGAAGACAAAAACTTCGAACACGAAAAGAAGCGTTTGTTGGAATATATAGACGCAACATTTGCGTTGGGTAAGGCTCATTTTGAAGGTAAAAAATCACATTCTTTCGGCGTATTGACCGCTCAGGAATGGAACAATATGATGTACAAACATTTGGATCATCACTTGAAACAATTTGGTTGTTAAGCAAATCCACAGTGATTCGGTTACTTATTCTGTAAAATTAACAATCCTTTCCCCTGACATTTTGACATACTGCAATATTTGATTATTTTTGTGTTTCAATACTGGATCATAGAAATGGACAAATCAAATAACGCAGATACAAAACAAATCGACGAAACCAAGCAAGGAGAAGCCTTGATGTTGGAAACACCGAATCAAATTGGAAGCAAACGCCTTTACATCGAAAGTTATGGATGTGCGATGAATTTCGCAGACAGTGAAGTGGTTGCTTCCATTTTGGCAAAAGATGGTTTTTCAACGACACAAAATGTTGAAGAGGCGGATGTCATTCTTTTAAATACATGTTCTATTCGGGAAAATGCGGAAGCGCGCGTTCGGAAGCGATTACACGACTTTAAGAAGCAAAAGAAATCACAACCGGAGTTGGTTGTTGGTGTTCTTGGCTGCATGGCTGAACGGTTGAAACAAAATTTGTTGGACGAAGAAAAGCTGGTCGACATTGTTGCTGGACCGGATTCCTATCGGGATTTACCGAATTTAATTGAAGAGGTTGGAACTGGACAAAAAGCGGTCAATGTGTTGCTTTCGCGGGAAGAAACCTATGCCGATATTTCACCCGTTCGCTTGGATAAAGGTGGCGTTTCAGCATTTGTCAGCATTACACGCGGTTGCGACAACATGTGTTCCTTTTGTGTTGTGCCGTTTACACGTGGTAGAGAACGTTCACGCGATCCTCAAACGATCGTGCAGGAATGCATCACACTCTTTGAAGCGGGATACCGAGAAGTGACCTTGTTGGGACAGAATGTGGACAGTTACCGATTCAATATGTCGAGCAAAGGAGAAATCAAGGACCCGAATTTGCCAACAACAAATTTTGCGCAATTGTTGGAAATGGTCGCGGCGGTGAATCCGTTGTTACGCATTCGTTTTTCGACCTCGCATCCCAAAGATTTAACAGACGAAGTGATTCAAACAATCGCGAAACACAAAAATATTTGCAACTACATTCACCTTCCAGTTCAATCTGGAAACTCAGAAATTTTGCATAAAATGAATCGTGGATATACGCGTGAGTGGTATCTCGAACGCATCGCCTCCATCCGAAAATTCATTCCAGATGCAGCAATTTCGACAGATATTATCACCGGATTTTGCGGAGAAACAGAAGCGCAGCACAACGAAACGAAAACCTTGATGGAAGATGTAAAATTCGATTTCGCGTACATGTACATGTATTCGGAGCGACCAAAAACGTTGGCGGAGCGTAAATACGAAGACGATATTCCGGAAGCAGTCAAAAATAAACGCTTGACAGAAATAATCGAAATTCAACGCCACAATTCATTGCTTTCGAATCAACGTCAATTGGGTCAAATCCAAGAAGTGTTGGTGGAGGGAATTTCGAAGAAATCAGCAGATGAAATGGTGGGGAGAAATCAGTACAACACCAAAGTTGTTTTTCCAAAGTTGGACGTGAAGGCAGGAGATTATGTGCATGTTCAGATTTTGAATTGTACGTCTGCAACCTTGATTGGGGAAATTGTTTCGTTGCATACAACGAATGTATAACCTGGTTTGAACTACTTACATGAATCGAAATTAGAATGGATATTCAACAAATAAAACAACGTTTTTCAATTATCGGAAATGCGCCATTGCTCAACCGAGCGTTGGAAGTTGCCGCGCAAGTTGCGCCAACCGATATTTCGGTGTTGGTGACGGGTGAAAGTGGAACTGGAAAGGAAATTATTCCGCAAGTGATTCATCAATTGAGTTCACGCAAACACGGTGAATACATTGCGGTCAACTGCGGTGCAATTCCAGAGGGAACGATTGATTCAGAGTTGTTCGGTCACGAAAAAGGGTCGTTTACCGGTGCAAGTGGAAGCCGCGAAGGGTATTTTCAAGTAGCCGATGGAGGAACGATTTTTTTGGATGAGGTGGCTGAACTACCGATGCAAACGCAGGTGCGCCTGTTGCGTGTGTTGGAAACAGGCGAATTCATTCGCGTTGGTTCGTCGAAAGTGATTAAAACCAATGTCCGTGTGGTTGCTGCGACCAACGAGAACATGAATCGCGCGATTCAAAGCGGTAAGTTTAGAGAAGATTTGTTGTACCGCTTGAGTACCGTTCCGATCAGTTTGCCGCCCTTGCGTCAGCGCAAAGACGATATCAATCTGCTTTTTCGAAAATTTGCGAGTGACTTCGCCGACAAGTACAGGATGCCTGCAATCAAATTGACAGAAGATGCGGTACAGGTAATTGAAAACTACAATTGGCCAGGAAATATTCGGCAGTTAAAAAACTTGGTGGAGCAAATTTCTGTGATTGAAAACAAGCGTGAAATCGATGCGTTTACGATTCAAAGTTACTTGCCGCAAGCGGAAGAACAATTCCCAAGTTTGGTGAGTAAAACAGCTGAACAGGAGAACTTTTCGGAGCGGGAATTGATGTATAAATTTTTGTTTGACATGAAAAGTGATCTGAACGATTTGAAAAAATTGGTCACAGAATTGATTAAACAAGGGTCTGATTTCCAATTGGATCCCGATCAATCCGCATTGATAAACCGGATGTACAACGATGTGATTCCAGTTACAGATCGCTCGCATTTGTTGCCTTCAGCGGTTAAATCGTCGGATTTTCAGACGGAATCCGAAACGATTGTGAATGATTTTCACGAACACATTGAGGTGGAAGAATCGCTCTCATTGGAAGACCGTGAGCGGGAATTGATTCAAAAAGCATTGGAAAAACACCGCGGAAAACGCAAATATGCAGCGGAGGAATTGGGCATTTCAGAACGCACATTGTACCGCAAGATTAAAGAATATAATTTACCTGGATAATGAAAGTATTTTTCTCACTCATGGTTGCATTGGCCTTGTTTTCCGCGTGCTGGCCAACAAGCGTTTCCTTCAAGGACAAAGGTTCGATGGATCCGCGGTGGAAAAATTTCATGGTCAAAACCTTGGACAACAATGCGGCAAATGCTCCGTTGAGTTACGGTCCAACCTTATCGGAGGCGCTCAAAGATGGGGTGCAAAACAATACGCGGTTGAAATTGGTTTCAAATCCCGATTCAGCACAAATCAATATTGAAGGAGCAATTACGAATTACATGGTTACTCCGATTGCACTGCAAGCAGGAGATGTAGCAGCAAAAAACCGCTTGACGATTTCTACGAATTACACGATTTACATCAACGTTCCGAGGTTGCCCAACGAACCTTTGACTGAAAATCAAATGACGGTTTCGAGCACGCGGTTTGCCGATTACGATTCCAATGCGGATTTTTCAGTCGTTGAAAGTCAATTGATCGAAGAAATCAACAAGCAAATTGTACAAGATGTGATCAACAAACTTCTTTCAAATTGGTAGGTATGAATTTAGATCAAATTGCCGCGCGAATTGCCGCTCCGCAGACGTGTCAGTCGGATGAAATACACGCGTTAGAAGCCTTGACGGTGAAATATCCGTTTGCACAAATTTTTTCCATTTTGTACTTGAAAGCGCTTGCCAACCAAAAGGATATTCACTTCGAAGAAGCGTTGCACAAGCACGCCTACAAGATCACAGATCGTATGAAATTATATGATTTAATTCATGCAGAAGCGATTCTTCCGACGATCGACTTGTTGGACCACGACGTGTTGGAAGCGGAAACGACCGAAGTTGCGGTGCCATACGCCGCACAAGAAGCAGATTTTGTAGAAAACACCTCTTTTATTGAAACAGCCGATGAGATTCCGTTGATTGATTTGGATTCGATTGAACAAAAAGTCGTTGAAAATGAACTTGATCAACCCGAAGATTTCATTCACGAAGAAGTTGAACCCGAGGAATTGACCGTCGGCGAAGCTTTCGAATTTTCTGCGTCAGCGGAGGTGGAAGAAGTGCAAGTTGAATCGCAAGAAGCAAACGACGTAGATGAATTAGAATTGGAAATCATTTCACAGGTTGTTGCCACGGTTTACAACGACAATTTGGAGAAATCGGTGCCTGAAATTGAACCCGTTGAAAAAAAGATTGAAATTCCTTCACCAGCCACAACGGAGAAAGAAGTAGCCGAAATTCAGGTACCAACCGGTGCACCGAAAACATTTTCAGGATGGTTGCGTGCGGGAAGTCATTCCGATACACGTGCCGCGATCAAATCTGAATCTAAGGTAGAACACGCTGAAAAACAAGTAGATAAAATAATCGAGAAATTTATCGAAGAAGAGCCAAGTATTTCACGTCCTAAAAAAGAATTTTATTCTCCATCCAAAAAAGCGAAAGAAAGTGTGAGTGCCGAAGGCTTGATTTATACCGAAACCTTGGCCAGTATTTTTGCAATTCAAGGAAATTTTCCAAAAGCAATTGTCGCTTATGAACAATTAATGTTGACAAATCCAGAAAAAAAGATTTTCTTTGCACAACGAATTGAAGAATTAAAAGAAAAATTAAAAACATAACAATGGGAGCATTATTATCAATTATCATCATTTTAGCGAGTATCTTATTGATTGTCGTTGTATTTATTCAAAATCCAAAAGGAGGAGGTTTATCGTCTGATTTTGGTGCAGCTTCGCAATTGGGAGGTGTACAAAAAACAAACGATTTCATCGACAAATCAACGTGGACATTGGCAGGTACAATCATGGTTTTGAGTATTGTGTTGACCATTCAATCGACTCCAAAAAAACAAGTGGTAAAAGAACAAGCAAAAACAGAACAAGGCGCGCCGACAGCTCCGCAGCAATAAGCCGTATTTGACCCAAGATATGAAATGTCAGTGTTTTCGAACGCTGACATTTTTTTTGTGCTAAAATTTCCTTCCAACCTGAAAAAATGTCATAAAAATTAGCTTGGCACAAAATTGGACAAGCAAGGTCGAACATATAAATTTCTATAATACATGTCAACATCATTTAAACCATTGGCGGATCGCGTCCTAATCGAAGCGGCGCCAGCAGAACAAAAAACAGCAAGTGGAATCATTATTCCGGACACAGCGAAAGAGAAACCTTTACGAGGAATTGTAATCGCAGTTGGAAACGGAAAAAAAGATGAACCCATGACTGTAAAAGTTGGGGATACTGTGATTTACGGACAGTACTCTGGAACAGAAATCAAGTTAGATGGAAAAACTTTCTTGATCATGAAAGAAGCAGACATCTACGGAATAATCTAAAGATAACAAACATTAAAAAGAACTAAAAATGGCAAAAGAAATTTATTTCGACGTTGAAGCGCGTGAGAAGTTGAAAAAAGGTGTAGACGCGTTGGCGAATGCAGTGAAAGTAACATTGGGACCAAAAGGTCGTAACGTTGTAATCGGTAAAAAATTCGGTGCTCCACATGTAACAAAAGACGGTGTATCGGTAGCAAAAGAAATCGAGTTGAAAGACGCGGTTGAAAATATGGGTGCACAAATGGTGAAGGAAGTAGCTTCAAAAACAGCAGATATTGCTGGAGATGGAACAACTACGGCTACTGTTTTGGCACAGGCAATCATCACAGCAGGAATGAAAAACGTGGCTTCGGGCGCTAATCCAATGGATTTGAAACGAGGAATCGACAAAGCGGTAGTAGCAATTGTTGAAAATTTGAAAAGTATTTCGAAAGAAGTTGGATCAGACAACGATAAAATCAAACAAATTGCTTCCGTTTCTGCAAACAACGATGAAACAATCGGAACGTTGATTGCTCAAGCGATGAAAGTAGTTGGAAACGACGGAGTAATCACGGTGGAAGAAGCAAAAGGCACTGAAACAGAAGTGAAAACTGTAGAAGGAATGCAGTTTGATCGTGGGTATTTGTCTCCTTATTTCGTGACAAACACTGAAAAAATGATCACTGAAATGGAAAATCCATTGATTTTGATCTACGACAAGAAAATCTCCAACATGAAGGAATTGCTTCCAGTTTTGGAACCAGTTGTTCAAGCAGGAAGATCTTTGTTGATCATCGCTGAAGATTTGGATGGTGAAGCACTTGGAACATTGGTGGTAAACCGCATCCGTGGTTCATTGAAAGTGGCTGCTGTGAAAGCTCCTGGTTTTGGTGATCGTCGTAAAGCCATGTTGGAAGATATCGCCATCTTGACTGGTGGAACAGTGGTTTCCGAAGAAAGAGGTTACACGTTGGAAGGCGTGACGATGGACATGTTGGGAACAGCAGAAAAAATTGAAATCGACAAAGAAAACACAACTATCATCAACGGCGCTGGGAAAAAAGAAGATATTCAAGCACGTGTTTCTCAAATCAAAGCACAAATTGAATCTTCAACTTCAGATTACGACAAAGAAAAATTGCAAGAACGTTTGGCAAAATTAGCGGGTGGTGTTGCTGTTCTTTACATCGGAGCTCCGACTGAAATGGAGATGAAAGAGAAAAAAGACCGTGTGGATGATGCGTTAGCTGCTACGCGTGCCGCTGTGGAAGAAGGAATTGTTCCTGGTGGTGGTGTTGCGTTGATTCGTTGTATCGCTTCGTTAGACAATTTAAAAGGATTGAATGAAGACGAAGATACGGGAATCGCTATCGTGAAACGTGCAGTTGAAGAACCATTGAGACAAATCATTGCGAATGCAGGTGGTGAAGGTGCCGTAATCGTTCAAAAAGTGAAAGAAGGTAAAGATGATTTCGGATACAATGCGCGAACTGAAGTGTATGAAAACTTATACGCTGCAGGTGTTATCGATCCAACGAAAGTAACACGTATCGCGATTGAAAATGCTTCGTCTATCGCTGCAATGTTGTTGACAACAGAATGCGTAATTGCTGACGAACCAGAAGAAAACGCTCCAGCAATGGGCGGAATGCCTGGTGGAATGGGCGGTATGATGTAGTTTTGGAGATGTTAGGATTTTAAGATGTTAGGATTTTAAGATGTTAGGGTTTTAAGATGTTAGGATTTTAAGATTTTAGGATTTTAGGATGTTAAGACGTTAGACATCAGACAAAAGACATCAGACAAAAGACATCGGATGTGAGAGATTGGATTGGGGTGCGGTTGTGCCCCAATTTTTTATTTTGAATAGAATTGTTACTTTTGTAATACTTGTAAAG
>SSGT01000122.1 GCA_008017065.1 Crocinitomicaceae bacterium | reverse complement strand
GCACGATCAAACAACACGCGGAAAACCTTTCCAATTTTCTGCTGATTCAATTCGTAACTGATTCCAGATTGTAGTTCCATAATCGCATCTGCCCGTTCTTTCTTGACGTTTTCAGGCACATTGTCTTCCAGCGAATAGGCATGTGTATTCTCTTCGTGCGAATAAGTAAAAATCCCCAACCGTTCAAAACGCATACGTTCTACAAAGTCGTACATTTCTTGGAAATCAGCTTCTGTTTCACCAGGATACCCAGCGATTAGGGTTGTACGAATAGCAATTCCAGGAACTTTCGCGCGAATTTCTTGCACGAGGGCTTCGGTTTTTTCGCGATCGATTCCTCGGCGCATGGATTTCAAAATCGCTGACGAACCATGTTGAAGTGGCATATCTAGGTAATTCAACACCTTCGGATTGGCATTCATCACATCCAACACATCCATCGGGAATCCCGCAGGAAACGCATAATGCAAGCGAATCCATTCAATTCCTTCCACGGCTGCCAATTGCGTAATTAGTTCCGCTAAATTTCTTTTCTTATAAATGTCCAATCCGTAGTACGTCAGATCCTGCGCGATAAGCATCAGCTCTTTCACGCCTTGCGCTGCCAAACTTTTTGCCGAATTCACCAACGCTTCAATCGGAGTGGAAACATGTTTTCCGCGCATCAGTGGAATAGCACAAAACGAGCACGGACGATCGCAACCTTCAGCAATTTTGAAGTAAGCGTAATGCGAAGGGGTTGTTAGCAAGCGCTCACCAACCAATTCGTGTTTGTAATCTGCTTTCAACGTTTTCAACAAACGCGGCAAATCACGTGTTCCAAAAAATGCGTCAACCTCCGGAATTTCGCTCTCCAAATCGTCTTTGTAACGTTCCGAAAGACAACCAGTCACATACACCTTATCCACTGCGCCTTCTGTCTTTGCTTGTGCATATCGCAAAATTGTATCGATGGATTCTTGCTTTGCATTGTCAATAAATCCGCACGTGTTAATGATTACGATTTCCGCATCGTCACTCATAGATTCGTGTTCCACATCAAATTTGTTGGCTTTCAATTGCGCCATCAAAACTTCGGAATCAAATAGATTCTTGGAACAACCCAAGGTCACTACATTTACCTTGTTCTTTTTGAGTGTTTTTGTTTTCATGCAACAAAATTACGGAAAACACACAGAACAAGCAAGGACAAAAGAAATCAGAATCATTTGGTGGAACGGCACATCAATCAAAAAATGGTATTATATTTGGGTCATACTTGAAAAACAATACCATGAAATTACTTGCATTAGCTTGCTCTATCACCCTCTTGTTTGGTTGTGGAAATAAAAAATTGGTTGGCGATGGCACAGGTCAACAGCTAAAAACGAAAAAAATTGAAGCCGTTGGCACCTTGGGGCAATTCCCAGAGGAATCTACGCCGATCACGATAGAAAAAGCGAAAATTGAGGGCAACGAACTTGTTTTAGATGTTTCCTATGGCGGAGGTTGTCAAGAACACGAATTTAAACTCATCGGTAGTGAAATGATTTCAAAGTCCTTGCCTCCAATCCGAGCAATCAAATTGGTTCACATCGGAAACAACGACATGTGCAAAGCGCTCATCATGCAAACGCTCAAATTTGACATTTCGGCCTTTGCCTACAAGCAAGAAAAAGGCAGCGAAATCACGTTGCGCTTGGATGGTGTCAAAGAACCATTGAAGTATGTCTTTCAATAACACCATTTGTTTTTAATTCAGAATTAACACTTTAATAAGATTTTAAGCGATTCAAGTCGTTTTTTGGGCGCAATAATTCCGTAAATTCGCATCTCTAAAAAAATAGCAGATGAAAATTTTACTTGGAATTATTGCTTTTTCATTTTTATCCCTTTCCGCTTCTGCGCAACTGAGCGCTGTCAAAGGAAAAGCAGATTATCCATTTTGGATTCACCTTCCTGCAGATAGTATTCTAAACGCAAATCCTCCAATTCTCATTTTCTTGCATGGAAAAAGTTTATCCGGAACCGACCTGAATCGTGTCCGAAAATACGGTGTCATCCACGAAATGGATAAAGGAAGAAAAATCCCTGCGATTGTTGTTGCGCCGCAAGTAGCAAGCGGTTCGTGGGATCCTGACAAAATCCTTTCCGTATTAAACTACGTCCAAAAAACCTACAAAACCGATAGCTCGCGGGTGTACGTTGTGGGCATGAGTTTGGGAGGTTACGGAACCTTGCATTTTGCGGGAAAATATGCGGAACGAATCACAGCAGCAGTTGCTTTGTGCGGTGGCGGCAATCCAAAAGATGCTCCCAAATTGGCAACGATCCCGTTGTGGATTCAACACGGAAACAAAGACTACGCCGTTCCGATTTCAGAGTCTGAAAAAGTCGTGAAAGCAATCAACGCACTTAACCCGCTGAATTTAATTTTTACAGTTCATGATGGCGCCAACCACGGCGATTTGGAACGTGTGTTCAGAACCGATGCGCTCTACGATTGGTTGTTTAGTCAGCAGAAAAACAAAGTGGTCAAACCTTAGGTTTTTCGCTTTTTCTTTTTTGCAGCTGGAAACAAAATATTGTTCAAAATCAAGCGGTAACCGGGTGAATTGGGGTGCAAATTCAAATCCGTAGGCGGATCGCCCACCAAATGCTGAAAATCCTCTGGATCATGTCCTCCATAAAATGTCCAAGTCCCCTGCCCCATTTCGCCATGAATGTAACGGGCTGTACCCAAGGTTTTGTTTTCTCCCAGAATTAAGACGTTGGGTTTGATCAAATCTTTCTTAAAATCGGTTGTTTGCCCCATGAAACCGGGAATAACATCGGTGTGACATTGCGTCAACATCGTTGGAACCACGTCCCACTTCGCTGAAAATTCAAACAACGAAAACTGGTCCAAATTTTCAGGCAAACGGTGAAGCAATGTACCGTCAATGTTTGAATACTCGTATTCATTGGGGTTTCGAACCAAGGTAAAATCCTGAAAAGCAAACGTGTTTCCAAAATCCAATTCTTGCTGACAATTGGGATCACTTGGATCTCCATCGTACATGTTTTCACAAATATCGGTTTTGTGTGCTGCCAGCGCAATGTCGAAGCTATCCGTTCCGCTGCACATGGTGAACAAGAAACCTCCACCCACAACGAAGTTTTTGATGTTGTTGGCAACCGCCAATTTCAATTGTGAAACTTTCTCGAAGCCCAACATTTTGGCGTCTGCTTCCGCGTCTGCCACTTGTTTTCGGTACCACGCTTCGTTTTTATAGCGCGCATAAAACTTACCGTATTGCCCCGTAAAATCCTCGTGGTGTAAATGCAACCAATCGTACTTTGGGAGAATTCCCATTACGATGGCCGAATCGTAAATTTTGTCGTAGGGAATCTCGGCATACTCCAACACCATGGTCACGGCATCGTCCCACGGCATCGTTCCTTTTGGAGTATAAACAGCGATTTT
This sequence comes from Crocinitomicaceae bacterium, assembly GCA_008017065.1. Classification (GTDB taxonomy): domain Bacteria; phylum Bacteroidota; class Bacteroidia; order Flavobacteriales_D; family Crocinitomicaceae; genus JAQVCM01. The sequence goes on along the minus strand of SSGT01000122.1, from coordinate 4,620 downwards.
GGGAGCTTTTTCCAATTGGATTACTTCTTGATTGACTTCGGGATTCGCGATTTCATTTTTGATGGAATTCGCTTGTCCGTCGGAAATAATTTCATACCGCACCCCGCGAATGATCAGTTCTTCTTCGATGGATTTCAAATGTGGACACAAGAACGATCCACCTCGGTAGTTGAGCAACCAATCAATAACCACTTCGTTCTCAAGCATCCAAAACGCAATTCCATACGATTTCAAATGATTGGTTTGGGAATCATCCATCGGAATGAGAATCTGAGAACTTCTTGCTCCGAAAGCAAGTGTACAAAAAACAACAATTATCCCTAACAACTTTTTCATAGACGGAGTTTGATCTTTTTAACGTAGCGTGTTTTCCATTATTATATCGAAAAACTAAAACGGAACTTCATCAATGCTACTTTGAGAAAAATTATCATCAAAGTCGTTCATTTTACTTGGAATCGTGTAGCTTGTCGCAGCTGGTGCGTTGGAATCGAAACTTTGATTGGCATTCATTGCCGAGCCCAGCATCACTGGTTCAAAATCGGAGCCAAACGAATCCAGGTTTTCAAACCGTGCAAATTCACCGATAAATCGAAGACGGACATTGTCGGTAGCTCCATTTCGGTGCTTCGCGATGATGATTTCGCCTACTCCTTTGTTGGACTCACCGTCCTCGTTTTGATGCAAATCATAATATTCAGGTCGGTAGATGAAGGAAACGATATCCGCATCTTGCTCGATCGCTCCTGATTCCCGAAGGTCGGACAAAATCGGACGTTTATCACCTCCACGCGTTTCCACGGATCGTGAAAGCTGTGAAAGCGCGATTACTGGAATATTTAGTTCTTTCGCAATTTCTTTGATGGAGCGCGAAATCGACGAAATTTCTTGCTCTCGATTTCCTTTTCCTCCGCCCTGACTTCCACCAGCGGTCATCAATTGAAGGTAATCGATCACGACCATTTGAATGTCGTATTGCATTTTCAAACGGCGGCACTTTGCGCGCAAATCGAAGATACTAATTCCAGGCGTATCATCAATGTAAATCGGAGCCGTCGCTAATTTCGCAATGCGTGTGTGTAATTGTTGAAACTCATGTTCTGCCAAGTCTCCTTTTCGCAATTTCTCTGCAGAAATTTTGGATTCACTCGCAATCAAACGTTTTACAAGCTGCACCGACGACATCTCCAAGGAGAAAATCGCTACACCCATTCCGTAATCCACGGCCGTATTTCGTGCCATCGACAAAATGAAAGCCGTTTTCCCCATTGCTGGACGCGCGGCAATTACAATCATATCGGAACGTTGCCAACCAGAGGTTAATTTATCCAAATCACGGAAGCCAGTTGGTACTCCTGAAATTCCATCGGTGTTTTTGGATGCTTTTTCAATCTCCATGATGGCTTCACGAACCACATTTTGCATCACATCCACGTTCTTTTTCATGTTGTTTTCTGCGATTGCAAATAAATCCTTCTCCGCTTTTCCGAGCAACTCAAATACATCCGTTGTCTCTTCGTACGCATCTTTCAACACTTCGGAGCACATGCGAATGATTTCGCGTTGAATGTACTTTTGCGAGATGATTCGCGCATGGTATTCTGCGTGAGCGGCAGATGCTACACGATCTGTCAATTGCGAAATGTAAAGCGCACCGCCAGCAAGTTCTAATTCGCCTGCTTGACGTAATTTGCTGGAAACGGTCAATAAGTCGATTGGATTGGAATTTCCAAACAGCTCCCGAATTGCTTTGTAGATGTAAAAATGCTTCGGATCGTAAAAACTCGCTGGAGTCAAAATGTCGATGGTATCGTTCACTGCATTTTTTTCAAGCATCATCGCTCCCAACACAGCTTGTTCCAAATCCACTGCTTGCGGCGGAACTTTCCCGATTTCCGTAGCAATTACGTTGGACGCACTTTTCATGCGGCTGATTGGTTTTTTCGTATTTCCTGCTTGATTCTCCATAGTACAAAGTTAATGAAGAATCAGTTCCTTTTCGCATTTCAGTGAAGCTTATTTTTTCAACAGTATGAAAGCAAATACACGCACCACACTCTCACAAATTTGATTCCGCTCAATGGACGTCTTGACTATTATTCGGATGAAAAAGCGATATTTTATTACCTTTGAATCAAAAAAGATGCGCGTATACATTGGTTTGGGAAGCAACGAGGGCGATCGAATCGCTCACCTCCAATTTGCATTAAAAGCCATCCAACAATTGGGTAAAATCGCAGCTTGTTCGTCGGTTTACGAGTCTGAACCATGGGGTTTTGAATCTACCCATGGATTTCTAAACGCCGTTGTAGTCGTCGACATACGGTTATCACCGATGGAATTATTGGTAAAAATACACGAAATTGAAGCCGAAGCTGGGCGCGTTCGAAACGAAAGCCTTGGTTACACCGATCGAACACTCGACCTCGACATTTTGTACATGGACGATTTGCTCCTTGATTCCGAAAATCTGTCAGTCCCACACCCAGCGATCGCAGCGCGGAAATTCGTTTTACTTCCATTGTATGAAATTTCGCCCGATTGGTACGATGTAAGAAAGCAACAAACCGTCAAAAATTTACTTCAATCTTGTGAAGACTATTCGATTGTAAACAAAAATATTAGCTTTTCAAGATCATTAAAATGGTATTAGAAATCCTTTAATTTTGTTAAGATATGCCCATTGGGAATAAAATAATCCTTAATATTGTGTAGTACAAATAAAGAAGTATAATTTAATAAAATAGTATGAGAAAGCAAAGTATCAAAGGTTTAGCGTTTATCGCTGTTGCTAGTTCATTGGTAACTAGTTGTGACCTGATGAAAGATTTGGAGTACAAAGTAACCCCAAGTCCATTGGAAATGCATGGAGACAGCGTGCGCGTTAAAGTGGATGTTACTTTTCCTGAAAAAGGCATCAAGAAAAAAGCTTCTGCCGAAATTACACCGATGTTGGGTGGTGTTCCATTGAAGTCTGTTACCGTTTTGGGAGAAAAAGCAGTTGGAAATGGTACAACAATCGCATACAAACCAGGTGGGAAAATGGTCTACACAGACGTGATTCCTTACCAATCATCTTTTGAAAATACGACCTTGCAAGTGACAGGTAAAATTTCCAAAGGAGGAAAAGAAAAAGATCAAATCGAGCCAATTGAAATCGCAAAAGGAACGATCGTAACGCCACTTTGGGTTGCGAAGGATTTCAAAGTAATTTACGCTACGGATGAATTCAAGCGTGTTACGGAGCAAAGTACAGTTGCTCAACTTAATTTTGACAAAAGTAAATCAGTAGTAAAACCTGCTGAATTGAAAGATGCGGACATCAAAGCATTGGAGGCTTGGATGGCGAAAGCACAAACAAATCCAAAGATTGCGATCAAATCCGTAAACATGACTGGTTTTGCTTCACCTGAAGGAGAACAAGGGAAAAATGAATCGCTTTCTACCGATAGAGCAACTGCTGCAAAAGATGCTACAAAATCCATCGCGAAAAAAGCAAAAAACACAAAAGGTCAAGAAGAAATCTACAACTTGGTAGGTAGCGGTGAAGACTGGGAAGGTTTCAAAGCAGAATTGCAAAAATCATCCATGAAAGAAGACGAAAAACAATTGGTGATTCGTGTGTTAGAAATGTACAAAGATCCTGTTCAACGTGAAACAGAAATCAGAAACATGTCGAAAACATTTACGTTCTTGGAAAAAAGCATTTTGCCACAATTGCGTCGTTCTGAAATCAAAGTAGTTTATGACTTGACAGGATACTACGACGAAGAATTAATCGCATTGTCAAAGTCAACGATTGATTCATTGGATTTGGAAGAAATTTTGTTCACTGCAACGTTGACGACAGATTTGAACGAAAAATTAAGATTGTACAACGAAGCTTCTCGTATGTTCCCAACGGATTACAGAGCGTTTAACAACGCTGGTGCCGTTTTGTACACACAAGGAAAAATGGACGAAGCGAAAGCGAAATTTGAAAAAGCAAATTCGTTGAAAGAAAATCCAATTTCTCAAAACAACTTGGCTGCAATCGCTGGTGTTGCTGGTGAGAGAATCAAAGCAAAAGAATTGTTGAGCAAAGCAGGTGGCGCTCCAGAGGTGAAATACAACCAAGGAATCTTGGCAATTCAAGACGGAAACTACGGTTCAGCAGTTTCTAACTTGGGCGACAACAACTTCAACAAAGCGTTGGCTCAATTGTTGAACGGTGATGCGAATGCAGCTGTGAAAACAATCGATGCTTCTGCAGATAAAGAATCTGCACGTGGTTTCTACTTGAAAGCGGTTGCTGCTGCTCGTCAAGACAAACTTGATGGTATTGTTAACAACTTGAAAAGTGCAATCGCAAAAGATGCTTCGTTGAAAACAAAAGCATTAAACGATATGGAATTCTTGAAATATTTGGAAAATGCTTCTTTCACTGCATTGGTGAAATAAGACACAAACCATCTCCTTCTAAAAGTCCTGATTGCTTCGGTAATCGGGACTTTTTTTTTGCGTGTATTGCAGATTGCGCTATTTCAGAAAAAAAATGAAAGCAACAAAAAAGCCAATGACTTTAAAAAATCATTGGCTTCCTTATCTTCAATCTACAGATCAATCATGAATCCACTTGTC
>SSGT01000070.1 GCA_008017065.1 Crocinitomicaceae bacterium | reverse complement strand
GGTAAACCCGTTGTGGCTAAAAATCCACCGTGGGATGGCGGTTTTTCATGGGAAAAAGATGAAAACGGAAAAGATTTTATCGCAACGAGTTGTCAAGGAATTGGCGCAAGCAGTTGGTGGCCGTGTAAAGATCATCCGAAGGACGAACCCGACAGTGTTCAAATTCACATCGGAATTCCAATTCAATTGGGACTTACTGCCGTTTCAAACGGACGTTTAACAGCGATTGATTCTACACACGCGTGGAAAACCTTTCATTGGAAAGTCGTCAATCCGATAAATTCATATGCAATCAACCTAAACATTGGCGATTATGTCCAATTTGGAGAGATTTTCGCGGGCGAAAAAGGCGAGTTGACATGTTCCTATTACGTGTTGAAATCTCATTTATCAGAGGCAAAGGGACAATTCAAACAAGTGCCAATGATGCTCGAAGCATTTGAACATTGGTTTGGTCCGTATCCGTTTTATGAAGACGGCTACAAGTTGGTTGAAGTGCCCTATTTAGGAATGGAACACCAAAGTTCCGTTACCTATGGAAATCAATTTAAAAACGGTTATTTGCAAAAAGATTTAAGTAAAACCGGTTGGGGATTCAACTTCGATTTTATCATCATCCATGAATCGGGACACGAATGGTTTGCGAACAGCATTACGAATCAAGATGTGGCAGACATGTGGATCCACGAAAGTTTTACATCGTATTCTGAAAATTTGTATCTGGATTATCATTTCGGAAAAAAGGCGAGTGCTCAATATGTAATTGGAACGCGCGCACGGATTTTGAACGATAAACCGATGATTGGGAATTATGACGTCAACAGCGAAGGCTCCGGGGATATGTATTACAAAGGAGCAAACATGTTGCACACCTTGCGATATTGGTTCAACGACGATGAAAAATGGCGTATGATTTTGCGTAAAATGCATGTTCAATTTTACCATCAAACGGTTACATCGGAGCAAATCGAACAATTTTTAGCAACAGAAATGGGATTGGATTTGAAAGCCTTTTTCAACCAGTATTTGCGCGAGGCGGAATTGCCTGTTTTCGAATACAAATTTGAGAAAAATGTACTTCATTATCGTTGGAAAACGGCGGTCGATGATTTTCAAATGCCGATTCAATTGCAGGTAAATGGTGTTGAAACGCTCTTAAAACCAACGACTCAATGGAAACGTTGGGATCAAAAACTTCCGATTCATACAATCGAACTGAATCCAAATTATTGTATAATTTCACAACAAATCACGAACTAACAAAATCATGGAAAAAGCGTTTTGGGAAGCTCGCTACGAACAGCAACAAACCGGTTGGAATATTGGCTCGGTTTCTACACCTATCAAAGCGTACTTGGATCAATTAACGGATAAAAACATACGCATTTTGATTCCTGGATGCGGTTTTGGTTTCGAAGCGATTTACGCACATCAATTGGGATTTACGCAGGTTTATGTGCTTGATTTTGTCCAAGAAGCATTGGATGAATTCAAAGTCAACTGTCCAAATTTTCCTTCCGAACACATCATTCAAGCAGATTTTTTTGAGTTGGATGGTACATTTGATTTGATCATTGAGCAGACCTTGTTTTGTGCCATTGATCCCAAGATGCGAGAAGCTTACGCCAAAAAAGTCAGCCGGTTGCTCGTTGAAGGCGGAAAATTGGTCGGTTTACTTTTTGATCGCAGTTTTGAATCTGGACCTCCACACGGCGGGTCGGCGGGAGAATATGCAACACTTTTTGCACCTTTTTTTCGGGAGATATCCATTGAACCTGCATATAATTCCATTCCTGCACGCGCAGGGTCGGAAGTTTTTATTCGATTTATCAAATGATTTTATAATCTAGTTGTTTGATTCACAAGTTACTTTTAAGCGTGATGGATTTTTTTTATACGTTTTGATCAAAAAAAGTGAAACTTTTTAAAGCAACGTCCGTTACAGAGAGAACGGATCAATATTATTAACATCTACAGGTTAAATAATGGATTAGGGCTTTCTTCGGAAGGCCCTTTTTTGCATAAATGACCTGATGTTAGGTAGCAAAAAAATACATGACGAATCAGCAGTTACTTCAACGAATTTTAGGCAAATTTCAGTGGCAGAGAAAGGTGCTGATAGTCGTTTATTGTTTGATTATTAGTTCACTCTTTTTGCCGTTTATGGAGGTTTTTTCATTCGAAAAAATCAACGCTTCGAGTCAGTTTACGGGCGAAGTTGGTTATTTTACCGTTCTAATCGGATTCGATTTTATGGCGCTTTGGGGAATCAATTTGTTAATTACCTTGTGGATCCATTTTCGTGCGTTCACAGCCAAGTCGCCTCAAAACGCTTATTATACTGTGGTTTCCACGCTACTTTATCCAATTGGAGTTTTTTTATTGTATTTCGCAAATGGAATGTCTGGCGGACCATTTCACGATGTATTTTTGGTTGGATTTTACACCTCGCTGTTTGGTACTTCGTTATTGATTGTGAGCTGCTATGTCGTTGCTTTTTCACGTGTGAAATAGAAAATGCGCATTTTTGCCGCCTTGATATTTCACAAAATCAATAAAACGTCAACTTTTAGGAATACCAATTAAATAGATCACGAAACCCTTTTTGGAGCGTTTTTTTTCGATTTTCCAATGAAATGTATCTTGATTTTTTACGTTTTCAACCAACGATCTGAGTTCACTTACAGAATACGTTCGAAGACTCGATACAATTCCATCCCATAAAACAACAACTGGTAGGATCGGAATTAAATAAGTGAAGACAATTCTTCCGAATCGGAACGGTGTTATGAATGGCGCCGTAAGTAAGACACTGATCGGAGAGAGGAGCATCGCTAGGATACTCGGTAAACTTCGGTCTTGAATTTCGAAAATTCCGATCGGTTGTGAAGTATTGACTGCATTTTGAAGAATTTGTGTTGCATCATTCGGTTTGAAATGATGAAACGAAAGAAATTGCGTCCGAAATCCGGAGAGGTGAGTAGGTACATTTTTTGCATCTACCGATTCAGTAATGTATTCGAAGAGTGGATTTATCTCTTTGACGTGCGCAAACGAGACCAAATTGGGATAATAATCAGTGAGTGTTATCGATAAATTTGGATTTTTTTCCTTCAATTGGCTACTTAACCACAAAAGTCCGCCGCCACTTCCCGAACCTAAATCAATGATTTGGTTACACTTACTTTCTTCCATGGACGTGTGAATTTCGTCAATAACGGGTGCATATACCTTTGCTTTGTTGGCTAGAAACTGAAGAAAGTCGGTCATATAGTTTCTCAACAATACCGGAAACCAGCGTTGGTCTTCAAACTCAAAGAGGTGGATTCTTTTCATAATCGTAACGTTTTAGCTTAAAAATGCGTAATTTTAGTCCAAATGTACTAATTAATTTAGTCCGGTTGTACTAAAATGAGAAAAATAAAAGAGAAAATACTTGAAAAGTCGCTGGAGTTATTTAACGAATTTGGCGCATCTAGTGTATCTATGCGTCAAGTAGCGAAAGAACTATCGATGAGTCATAGCAATTTATTATACCATTTTAAATCAAAAAACGAGTTGATTACAGCATTGCATGATCAGTTGCTTGGACATGCTATCGAGTTGAATAAACAGGTTAAACCAGTTGAGTTTGATTTCGTAAACTTGCTGTATCAATCAACTGTAATCGGATTTTCGATCGTGTATGAATATCGTTTTTTGATGCTTGAGCTAAACGCAATCATGAAGGAAAACGAATCTCTCAAAGAAAACTTTGTGCAACTTGAAAAAGTTAGAGCTGCAATGTACAGACTAGAGATCGAAAAAGCGGTTCGTTTGGGAATTCTGCGCAAGGAAGTGATTGAAAATGAATACGAACAATTGGTGCATCACATCAAGATTTTCAGTGATTCGTGGATTGCTTCCGCTGCAATTTATGATCGGTTAGACAAAGATCAACTGATTCACAAGTATGCACTTGCAATGATGTATTTGTTTTCTCCGCACATGACAGAGGAGGGTGCCCGTGATTTTTCAAATTGGCTATCAATGCGAAAGAATTAATTATCAATTATATGAAGACGTTTATCTACGCTGCTTTTGCTTTGAGCTTACTTGCTGCTGCTTGTGAAACGACTAAACTCGACCCCAATGACATGATAATTCATCACACGAAGGTTGACTCCGTGGCAATTGCCCATTTTGAAGAAATTCGGCGCACACCCGCTTTCACTGGCTGGAAATTCAATCAATTTGGACCAGATAAATCTCGTATTGTCGGGTTTAGTTTCCCAGAATATATTTCCTATTCAATCGGAGGAAAAAAGTACACGGATATTGGTTTGTATGTTCAGGTGCATAAATCTGTTTATTCTTCCTACATACCTCAACCGAAATTTATTTGCGCTTTCCGCAGTGATACAGAACAAAAAACGCTAGAAATTTACGATCCAACCGCAAAGAAATGGTTAAATTTCTTTGCGGCTGGCGGGAAAATATTTTTCACTAGATGTTTGAATGAATGATTTTCAACAAAAAGAATCGCAATAAAAAATAAAGCGCTTACGATTCTGTTTTTGACACTTTTTGCAAGTAATGGATATTTTTGAAAATACCACCAAGTGGTTGATCGATCGGATTAATTAGTCTTGTTTTTTAATTGTTGGTATGTATTTGCGTATTAAAAGGGGATAAATTTTTGACTCTTACACCTTTTTTGATTCACTCTTCACACAAAAAGGAAATATGATTTTGGTTCACTGGTAATTGTAGGAGCACTAAAAAACGTAATTTCGCGAAATGAATCAACATTTGCGTGTCGCAGTCATTGGAGGTGGAGCAGCTGGTTTTTTTGCTGCGCTGTCGGCGAAGGCTCATTTTCCAACGGCTGAAGTCACGATCTATGAAAAATCGGCGAAAGTTTTGGCGAAAGTGAAAGTTTCTGGAGGCGGAAGATGCAACGTTACGCACGCTTGTTTTGACAACAAAGAATTGTCCAAATTTTATCCAAGAGGTGAAAATCAATTGCGGAAAGCGTTTGAACAGTTCAACGCGCAATCAACCATTGATTGGTTTGCAACACGGAATGTGCCGCTTGTGACCTTGCCCGATAATTGCATTTTCCCTCAATCCGATTCCTCCCAAACGATCATTGATTGTTTTGAAACGGAAGCGCGTAAATTGGGTGTGTTGGTCAAAATTCAATCACCACTTACTGAAATCGTTCAAGTAGAAAATGGAGCTTTTTCCATGAAATCGGGAGAGGAAACCATTTTTGCAGATAAAATCATCGTAGCAACTGGTGGGATACCGAAGCGAAGTGGTTTGGACTGGTTGGAAAAATTGGGATGTAAAATTATCGATCCGTTGCCTTCCCTTTTTACGTTCAACATGCCGAATGAATCGATAAAAAGTTTGATGGGAATCGTCGTGGAAAACGCGGTTGTAAAAGTTGAAACAACGAAGTTATCTGCGCAAGGGCCTTTGTTGATAACCCATTGGGGAATGAGTGGTCCGGCGATACTCAAACTCTCTGCGTGGGGAGCTCGCATCTTGGCGGAGAAAAATTACAATTTTGCAGTCTTGGTCAATTGGTTGGGCGAAGTAAAAGAAAACCAATTGCGAACAGATTTGGAGCAGGTTGTTGCACAGCATGGTGCAAAGATGATTGGAAATTTGAATCCATTTATTTTCCCAAACAGATTGTGGCACTTTTTACTCGCTAAAAACGAGATCAATGCTGAATTGCGCTGGAAAGAAATTGGAAAGAAAAACACCAACAAAATAATCAACTTCTTGCTGAATGACCGGTACGAAGTTTCGGGAAAGACCACGTTTAAAGAAGAATTTGTGACTGCAGGTGGCGTTGCATTGGAACAAATTGATTTCAAAACAATGGAACATAGAAACATCCGTGGATTGCATTTTGCGGGCGAAATCTTAGATATCGACGGTGTGACAGGTGGATTTAATTTTCAAGCCGCTTGGACCACCGGTTGGATTGCTGGAAAATCAGTAGGAAACGAAACAAACGAAGGATGAATTGCTGTTGTGGAAATGATAAACCGTTTGAAGAATGCTGTCAACCGTTGATTCAAGGAAAATCGAAGGCGAAAACGGCTGAACAATTGATGCGCTCTAGGTATGCTGCGTATGTGCATCATGCAATTGATTATTTAGTTGAAACGACGCATCCTTCAACCCGGAAGTATTACCGCAGAAAAGACATCGAAAAGTGGGCGAAAGAAAGTACGTGGTTGAAATTGGAAATCCTGTTTGCTTCTGGAAATCAGATCGAATTTAAAGCCTATTTCCGTGATAAATCGTTTCAAATTCAGACACATCATGAAAAATCTACGTTTGTTTTAGAAGGCGATACGTGGTTTTATGTAGAAGGAAATTGATCTGGCGATTCCATTTGTTTAAAAATGTTAGAATCTCAATTTATTTGAAAAATCCTGCGTGAATTATCGGTAATTTTGCATCCTCGAAATTTACAAATTCATTTAAAAAATTCACATGCATATTTTATTACGTTACCTCAAAAATTACAAACTTTATATCCTTCTTGCTTTAGTTCTAGCGACGATCAATCAAATTTTTTCCTTGTTGGACAGCGTTGTCATTCGCCACGTTGTGGATGATTACGGGAATAAAATTCCAGCTTATAAAGATAATTTTTCCGGCTTCATTTGGGGAGTTACTTATTGGGTCGGAATCGCAGTTGGTGTGGCATTGATCTCACGCATCGCTAAGAATTTCCAAGATTATTTTACGAATGTCATTACCCAACGGGTCGGCGCGGACATTTACAAAGTTGGAATCAAACATTCATTGGCGTTGCCGTATCAAGTGTTTGAAGACCAACGAAGTGGGGAAACATTGGGCAAATTGCAAAAAACGCGACAAGATTCAGAGCGTTTAATTGCTGCGTTTGTCGGAATCATTTTTCAAAGTTTTGTTGCCATCACGTTTGTAACGGTGTATTCGTTCAACATTTATTGGATGATTGCTCCCGTTTATTTGATCACGATTCCGATTATTGGAGGAATTAGTTTTTTGTTGGGTAAGAAAATCAAAATCATTCAAAAAAGCATCGTCAGAGAAACAACTGCATTGGCAGGATCAACGACGGAATCGCTTCGAAACATTGAATTGGTGAAAAGTTTGGGATTGGCCGACCAAGAAATTGATCGCTTGAATACAACAACCAATAAGATTTTGAAATTGGAATTGAAAAAAGTGAAATTTATTCGTTCGTTGAGTTTCATTCAAGGTACAATCATCAATTTATTGCGAAATTCGTTGATCATTTTGTTGATGTACTTGGTGTTTGACGATAAAATTACTTTGGGACAATATTTTACCTTATTTTTCTTCTCATTTGCTATTTTCAATCCATTGCAAGAATTGGGAAATATCATCCAGCTGTATCGTGAAAGTCAGGTTTCTTTGCAAAATTTTGAAGATTTGCTTCAAACCAAACCTGAGCCACATGCTGAAGCGCCACAAAAAATTGGAAAGATGGAAAAAGTGGCATTTCACGATGTTAGTTTTCAGCATCAAAGCGCCAAATTTCCAGCCTTAGTCAATGTTTCGTTTGAAACGACTCTTGGAAAAACAATTGCATTTGTTGGTCCGAGTGGAAGTGGAAAAACGACGTTAGTCAAACTGTTGGTCGGCTTGTATCAACCCAATGAAGGCGAAGTGATTTATAACGACGTTGCACACCATCAAATTGATAAAAACGAATTGCGTCATCAATTGGGTTTTGTCACGCAAGAATCACAACTTTTCTCGGGTACAATCAAAGAAAATTTGTTGTTTGTGAAGCCAACAGCTACCGATGATGAAATCCGGGCTGCATTGGATAAATCCGCTTGTCAAGGGTTGATTGCTCGTGCGGAAAATGGAATTGATACCGTTATCGGCGAAGGGGGAATTAAAATTTCCGGTGGAGAGAAACAACGGTTGTCGATCGCCCGAGCATTGATCAGAAATCCACGGTTGCTGGTATTTGATGAAGCAACGAGTGCGTTGGATTCCTTGACGGAAATGGAAATTTCGCACACCATCAGAGAAGTATCCGATTCAAAAAACCACCTGACCATTTTGATTGCGCATCGCCTGTCAACAATTATGTACGCCGATACGATTTACGTGCTGGAGAAGGGGAAAATCATCGAATCTGGAAAACACGACGATTTGGTCGAACAAAAAGGATTGTATTATGCAATGTGGAGACAGCAAGTAGGGGAGAATTGAACGTGAAATTGCAGTTACAAGTGGTATTTTCCTGCGGTATAAAAAATGCGTTCCTCTTGGAGTAGCCAGTTTAAAACCCGAACGATTTGTTCTTCCTTCAAGTGATTTAATGTGTTTTTCACCATGTCGATTGATTGTGGTTCTTGTAACAATTCCAACATCACACGACTTATTTCTTCGCTTGTGTAATCTTCTTTTCGAAGCGCCCTGCAATGATCGCATTTGCCGCACGGATCCGATTTTTGACCAAAATATTCGATCAAATATTGGGCACGACAAACATCCAACGTAAGGAAATTTTTCATGTATTTCCAACGTTTGAATGCTAGTTCTTTTCGGTTTCGATATACTTCATCACTCAAGCGCAAGTAGTTGTCGGGAACTCTCGCTTTCAGAAAAGTAACCAAGGGCAAATCGGTTTTCCAATTGATATCTAAAATTCCATTTTGTTCCAGAAATTCCAATTGTTTGTTTAATTCTGTCGGCGTAATTTGTAAGCGTTTGCAAAATTCAGCTTCATGAATTTCAAAATACTGATCAAAAATTCCCGGATAACTGCGGGAAAGGAGTGTAATTAAATTACTCGTGCGCTCGTGTTTGATTTGAAAACTGTATAAAACGGTGTTTCCAACCGAAAATTTCAGTCGCGTAGGATGGAACACACTCTCCGTAAACAGCAAGTCGCCGTTCATTTCCAAAATTTTGAGCGATTGATAGGTTTCAATCAAATCGAGTTTGAAATTCGAAGTGAGATTTTTTAAATTGACAGGAAATGTTTCATTTTCGCCGGATCCGATCGCTAATTTCAGCGAATTACACAAAGCGCTATACGTGTTTTTTACGGTAGCAAGTGGCGGAAATTGTCGTTCGAGTTGTTCATCCGTCGCCGATAAATCAGGTTGTTCGTAGAAGACGAAGGTCCGTGCTTCTTGTCCATCTCGTCCAGCACGCCCAGCTTCCTGAAAGTACGCCTCTGGATTGTTGGGAAACTCGTAGTGTGCTACAAAGCGCACATTTGGTTTGTCAATTCCCATTCCGAATGCATTTGTGGCAACCATTACCGGCAAATCACCCTTCAGCCATGCATTCATCATCTGTGCACGACTTTTGCTATCCATTCCGCCGTGATAAATTCCCACGCGGTTGTTTTGACTCATCAAAAAATTAGCAACGTCTTTGACACTTTTTCGTTTCTGACAATAGATAATCCCGCTCGATCCATCAAATTGTTTCACCAATTTCGAAATTGCATTTACTTTATTGGTAACTGGATAAATCTCATAACTTAAGTTTGAACGTTGAAATGGTCCTTCAAACAACGCGGGTTCCCTCAGTTGCAATTGATTGATAATGTCTTGTTTCACTTCCGTAGTCGCAGTTGCCGTAAGCGCAATCATTGGTACATTGGGGTGAATTTTTCGCAAATCACTGATTTGTCGGTACGGCGGACGAAAATCGTGTCCCCATTCTGAAATGCAGTGTGCTTCGTCCACGACAATTAGTCCCACATGCATGGCCTTAAACCGGTCGATGAACAGTTTGGTTTGCAGTCGTTCGGGAGAAGTGTACAGAAAATCCAGTCCACCAAATCGCGCATTATCTAAGGTAATGTCGATTTCGCGGTAACTCATGCCGCTGGTGATTGCACGTGCGCGAATTCCTTTTTTTTGCAATTGATCTACCTGATCTTGCATCAATGCAATCAAGGGCGAAACAACGATACAAATTCCTTCGCGGGCAATACCTGGCACTTGAAAACAAATGGATTTTCCGCCTCCAGTAGGCAACAAAGCGAGTGTATCTTTTCCATAAATTGCTGCATCAACGATGTCTTCTTGCAACGGTCTGAATTGATCGAAACCCCAATATTTTTTTAAAATATTTCTACTTTGCTCCAAACTTTGTTAAGATTAATTGCTTTTGCCAAAATTAACAAAATAAATAGTCTGTTCGTGCTTGAATTCGTTTATCGCGTTAATAAATCCGTTATATTCGCAAATCGAAAAGAAGAATATGTTACAAGAAAAAACACACATTAGAGTAACCCCGACTCAAAATTCAAAGATAGATCAAGTGGATTGGGAAAATTTACCGTTCGGTAAAGTGTTTTCTGATCACATGCTTTTGATGGAATACAGAGATGGAGCTTGGCAGGATGCAGAAATCATGGAGTTTGGAAATATTTCTTTCCACCCAGCAACGTCTGCAATTCATTACGGACAAGCGATATTTGAAGGGATGAAAGCAAATAAATCCGAATCGGGTGAATTGTTGATTTTCAGACCTGAAATGAATGCACGTCGTTTTCAAGAATCGTGTGAGCGCATGTGCATGCCAATCATTCCTGAGGATTTATTCGTGGAATGTGTTCGCAAATTAGTTGAAGTAGAAAACGCGTGGATTCCAAACAAACCGGGTTATTCGCTTTACATTCGTCCGTTCATGTTTGCAACCGATGAATTCGTTGGGATTCGTCCGTCAGATACGTATAAATTTATCATTTTTGCTTGTCCTGTTGGTGCTTACTATTCGGAGCCTGTGAATGTGAAGATCGAAGAGCATTACACTCGTGCTGCGGAAGGAGGAGTTGGTAGAGCAAAAGCGGCTGGAAATTACGGCGCATCGATGTATCCTGCAAAACAAGGTCAGATGCAAGGTTTTCACCAATTGCTTTGGACGGATGCGAAAACGCACGAGTACATCGAGGAATCCGGAACGATGAACATCATGTTGGTGATCAACGGAAAATTGATTACTCCGTCTGAAGACAGCGACACGATTTTGCGTGGAATTACCAAGCGAAGCGTAATTGAAATGGCTCAATCTTGGGGAATCGAGGTTGAAGAGCGTAAAGTGAGTGTAAAAGAGTTAGTTGAAGCAGTGAAAGACGGAAGTTTGACGGAAGCTTTTGGTGCGGGAACAGCAGCAACAATTGCACACATTGCTAAAATCGGTTACCGAGACGAGGTGTTGGTTTTGCCAGCAATCGAAACGCGAACGATTTCTAATAAAATCAGTGAAGCAATTGATGCGATTAAAACCGGTAAAGCAACTGATACATTTGGTTGGATCTACAAGGCTTAAATCGGCACAGTTTATAAAAAAATCCGAGAGGCTTTCATGTGAATGAGAGCCTTTTTTATGGAATTTTGTGCAGGTTTTCATCTTGAAATAAACGAACGTCATGAAAATTTTAGCGATAGTAGTCAGTTGCCTTTTTTGGTTGAATCTAAATGCACAAGAAATTGTTGTTTTTGAATTACAGTGCATTGATAAAACGACACGTGAAGCGATACCAAATGTACAGGTTTTAGTTCAACAAGGCGACTCTATTTTTCAACGAACAACTGCGCTTGCAGGGACTGTTCAACTAAAAATAGCGGGTAATGTAGCGTTTACCGTTTCGATTACTCACGGTTATTATGAAGCAGAATCGCTCGAGATTCAACCGACTAAAAGTGCGGTGGTTGCTGGTAAAATCACGAAAATCGTAGAGCTCACAAAAATCAAGGCAAAAACACTCGGCGAAGTCAATGTATATGCTCCGGGAGCCGTTGAGGTTGTTTTCCAATCGGAACGTTTGAGTGTCGCCGACTTTGAAATTTTTCCAACTGGAGAACTGTTGCTGCTTGCGTACCCAAAAACACTTAGTAAGGGAAGTGAATTGCTTGTTTACAACGGAAAAGAAATTCTTCAGAGTTTTAAATTGAAAGAAAAACCAACCGAATTGATCCATGATTTCCGAGGAAATGCGCACGTGGTTTGTGAAAATGGGGTGTATGGAATCTATCGTACAGCAAGTGGAATAGGGATTTCAAACATCGATAAGAGTTACTACATGAAGTACATCTTCCCCGTTGTCGACACAATTCAGACAAAACTGTTTTTCTCCAATTTCAATCCCGTTTATCCTGCTTTCGATTACATGGCAGTCGATCAGTTGGATTCTACCTATAAAGTCATCCTAGAAATTAAAGACGATTTGATGATGGAGCTGTATCGTTCTGAATACAAATGGGTGGATGTGCGCACGAAACTTTGGGCTTACAACAAGCAGTTGGAAACAGGAATCGATAAGGAAATTTGGGTAGGCGCCAATTATTTTACTAATTCTGTCTATTACAAGCAATTGTACGCGCCGATGTTTCAGCGCAACGATTCGGTTTTCGTTTTTGACTACTACAAAGACAAACTGTTTACATTCGACGCGTTTGGAAATAAAGTAGATAGTGTTTCGATTTTTCATCATTATCAACCCAAACAAACCGGTTGGAAACGGAACGTAATGCAAGACAAAGTGACCGGCGAAGTATATGCATTTTTTGAAAAAGGGGGGATTTGCTCCGTTCAAAAAATCAATTTAAAGACAGGTGTGTTAGGGGATAAAATTCAATTTGAACACAAGTACATCGACAAATTAGCAATTCACGGCAACAAGGCATATTATGTTTATCGACCATTCGAATCAGCACAAAAGAAATTTTTGTACTTGACGCAGCTTCCTTGAACTGGAAAGTCATCATTTGATGTTCTTTCAAATGCATCGTATTTTCATTCAAATCCCATTTACATTCATTCGTATGCGAAGTGTTTAAAAATTTAAGATAAAACCGTATTTTTGTTAATTAAGTGTCAGTACGTTAAATACTGTATTAATCAACACAACTATGAAATTTACTACAATTATTTCGTTTTCTTTTATTTTAGGTAACGCTATTCTTTCGCAGGCGCAAGTTTCTCAATCTACGAACGCATCCGGAGTCGTAATGATTCAAGCCAAAGGAGTTGAAAATCCACCTCTTCCTGCCGCAAAGTCCAATCCAAATCGAACAATTGCTGATTGGAATATAGCGGAATGCGATCAGGCATTGCAACACATCGATGAAAAACTTCGTGATTTGTCGCCAGATGAATCAGCGTATGCTTCGCTGTTGAGTTATTATCGCGAGGAACGTGAAAAAATCGTTAAACACAAAGAATCACTTATTCAACAATTGAAACGATGAAAAAGCTACTCCTTTTGACCATTGGTATAATCGGTTTTTTAAACTCCAATGCACAACTCGTACCGAATGGAAACGCTGGCGTGGCAACTACAGCGTATACCAACGGTAGCCCAAATGACAACATCTACATTTGGTGTGCTGAAGGGATTGGGACGAACACAGCGAGTTTAACAGTAACTCCAACATCGGGAACCGGTCCTTGGACGTTTAGATGGTATTACCACAATGAAACTTCCTTTTCATGGGAACCCTACGCAACGGTTGTGGGAACTTCCTCCACACAGAACAACTTGCCAAGTGATGGCTACCGTGTTCAAATTTACGACAATGCAAACACGCCCTCGGGTTGCTACACTGCTTGGGTTTGGAATATGAACACCGACATTTCCGCAGCGCAAAATGCAATTAGTTGCAATGAAACTAATCTCAATGGAAGTCTTTCAGTTGCTGGAAACTTCACGTATTACAATCCGCCTCCACCTGAATCGATTATCACGGCAGCTACGCAAATAAATGTTTGTTTTTCAGCAAATCACACGTATGTTTCGGATTTAGCATTTTATCTGGTAGGACCACCCTCTATCGGGAGTCCGGTTGTTTTACTTTCGCCCAACCCAGGAGCAAATGGGCAGGGGTCAACCTGTAACGACAACAACGATGTAAATGGATTGTGTTTTTCAAATGTGTCTGGAAACAATTTTGATCCCTGTGATGAAGATTGTTGTGGATTTTTGTGTTTGTCTACATCGAGTTGTACTTCCAATTACTCAGGAACTTTTGGAACATTTGGACCAACCAACACGGCGATCAACTGGGCGCCTATTTATGGTGCGAATGCAGCCGAAGGAGGCTGGGCAGTTCAAATATACGATTGCATCGGGTCCGACGTAGGTTCGTTGACCAACGCATCCGTTACGTTTTCCAACTTGGCGTCCAATTGTGGTGGGGCAACTTCAATCAATTATTCCTCTGGAGCGATCAATTCGGCAATTAACGATAATTCGTGTTCGCCTGCCACTGCATCAATCTTTCAAGTTCCAATTTCGAGTGCATTTACTGCTCCGATTAATATTGCAGCAAATGTAGCGTACGTATGGACAGCCAACACAGCAGCCGTTATTCCCAACGCATCTACAACGTTGACACCAGTTGTAGCGAATGTTCCTGCGGGTAACAACACCTTTACGTTAACCGCGACAGTCACGTATGGTCCCGTTTCTTGTTCGTATACCGATCAAGTTGCATTCAATAGCAACTGCTGTTCAGTAACTGCAGACGCCGGTCAGGATGCAGCGTTTTGCACTGGAGGTTCAGCACAACTTGGAGTAGCTACTTCGGGAGCAACTTACGCGTGGACGCCGACAACAGGCCTCAGCAGTGCGACAAGCCCGCAACCAACGGTTACGTTGACGAATACGACCAATGCACCCGTAACACATACCTATACATTAACCGTAACAGATCCATTAGATGCTACATGTACATCAACAGATCAAGTGACAGTTACTGTAAATCCACTTCCAACAGTGAGCGCTGGAGTATACACCGCTGTTTGTATCGATGCGGCTGATTTAGCTTTGGTTGGTTCACCAGTAGGTGGTACGTTTTCAGGAACTGGAGTTTCAGGATCTACTTTTGATCCAAGTTCAGGAACACAACAAATCGCGTATGCATATACCGATGTGAACACGTGTTCGAATACTGCAACTGCCACAATTACTGTAAACGCGTTGCCAAACGTTTCCGCAGGGCAGGATCAGACGAGTTGTACCGGTGAGTCTATTATTTTAAGCGGAAGCGGTGCGACATCTTATTCGTGGACAAATTCGGTCTCGAATGGAGTTGCATTTGTGCCGAGTTTGACGCCACCCGCAACCTTTGTTACGTATACGGTAACGGGAACCGATGCAAATGGATGTCAGAATACCGATCAAGTTG
>SSGT01000165.1 GCA_008017065.1 Crocinitomicaceae bacterium | reverse complement strand
CGACCAAAATCGCTGGAATGGAAAAGATCACCAGCAAATGGAATTTTCCTTGATGTTCGGGATGATTACTCAAAACGATGTAAACCGGAGGGAGTGATACACGCATGAAGACGCATATCACCAGCGTGAACATTGTCGATTTTCTCAACGAAATCAAAAAGATAGAGTCCAACAAACAAACAATTGGGAGCGCATTTTTTCAAGAATTTGTCGTAAAATCCTTTTCCATAGCCAACGCGATGACCTTTGCGATCGACGGTAACTAAAGGGACAAAAACGATGTCAAATTTATCTGCCGGAATGACTTTTCCGCGATTTGGTTCAGGAATTCCCCAAGCACTTAATTCCAATTGGTCCTCCGATTCAAATTGAATGTGTTTCATTTCAAGGGTTTCAAAATTCACTTTTGGAACTCCCACATATGCACCAAATTCAACCGCTTTTTCCCAAATTCGGTAGGTATTGATTTCGTTTTGACGTTCAATTGGCAAGAATAAACTGATGTATTTATCTTCCAATTGAAAATGGGTAAATACCAACTCACAAATCGCATCCGAATAATTTTGTAATTGTCCGGGAGCCAATTCTTTGCGTTTATTCAAGTAGATTTTACGAAGTTCCGCTTTTGTCATGATTATAATCCGGGGATAAATTGACGCGCAGAACTTGAAACTTCTTGATCGTTGAGTGCATTTGCTTTTTCAAGCGCGCGTTCAAGCGCAATTGCAAGCAAATCTTCTAAATCTTCTTTTTCCATGGTTTGAATGGGCGTGTTGATGGTCAAGGATTTTAATTTGCGGTTTCCATTCAATTCGATGCAAACCAAACCACCGCCAGATTCACCAGAAACCACCGCTTGTTCCAATCGATTTTTACTTTCTTCCAACGCTTGTTGCATTTGCAACATCATCGCTTTTTGATCAAATCCAAACATCTTTTGATTCATTTATTTTGCAAAGATACGGCAATTGTATAGAATTTCCATGCGTAGTTAGTGTTCTTGTTTTCAGTGGATTAAATTTGGTTGTCTCTCAAATCGAAAACCAAGAGTTGTCAAATCATTTTTTCAAGTCATAAAAAGTGGGGAGACAGACAACCTTTTTCGTTTTTTAATCGTTAATTTACCTAGGTAATTTAATTTAAGTGTTACTATTGCTGAACATACTTTAAAAAAACAAAAATTGATGAAGAAAATTCTGCTTGTAAGTGGTTTCGTGTTGAGCAGTTTTGTGGCTGTCATCGCACAAGAGAATCCGGATTCGTCGGAAGTCAACGATGCTGTATTGTTGATCGCTCCACCACTGACAGAAACATTTCATTCAACACGGATTATCAACGGTCATTCCATTGAAACCTTGGAAAAAGGGGTCTTGGAATTTCGAATTGAGCATCGTTTCGGTGATTTAGCTGGGAGCGCTGGCGGTGTGCAAAATTGGTTTGGTTTCGACAATGCTGCGGATATTCGGTTTGCGTTTGAATACGGCTTGACCAATGATTTGATGATCGGATTGGGGAGAAGTAAGGGTACAGGCGCGCCTTACAGTTCGTTGGTTGATGGATTTGTGAAATACAAATTGCTGAAACAAGGAAGAAATCAGATGCCGCTTTCGATGACCTTGCTTGCGACGTCGAGTTTGACGTATATGAAGGCTTCGTCGGATGTTGCGGCGGTGCAACATTTTCCAAAATTCGCTCACCGTTTTGCGTACGCTTACCAATTGAATCTTGCGCGGAAGTTTAATGAACGGATCAGCGTCGGTTTGATGCCTACGTATGTTCATCGAAACTATGTTGCAGCGAGCGATGTAAACGGCTTATTTTCGCTTGGAGGTGCACTCAAAGTTGGAATTACACCAACTGTCGCTGTTATTTTTGAATATTACCAAAATTTTCACGACGACGAGTTGCGTACAAGCAATAAAAACAGCTTCGGTGTTGCAGTAGAATGGGTAACATTTGGTCACAATTTCACAATAAATTTGACAAATTCGAGAGGTTTCGGTGAAACTCAATTTATCCCGTATACTTTTGAAGAATGGTCAAAAGGCCAGTTTAGACTTGGATTTTGTATCTCACGAAAATTTGTACGAGGATGAAAAATAGACGAATAATTACAGTCGTTGCAGCGCTATTGCTTCTAACGTCATGTACCAAAGATAAAGTTAGGGTAGCGTTGGATTCAAATTGCATGGATACCATCTCATTTGCGCAACAAATCAAGCCGATGATTGATCAAAATTGTTCAACAAGTGGATGTCATGACGCCAATTCGCAAGCTTCAGGATACAATTTTACGACGCACGCAGCCGTAGCCGCAAATGCGTCAAAAATATTACAAACCATTTCCGGTGGTAGCGGTGTTGTAGCAATGCCGCTCGGTGGAGATATGTTGCCCGATACGTTGATTCAGCAGTTTAATTGTTGGTCGAATCAAGGGAAACAAAATAATTAATACGAAAAACAAACAAGTATGAAAAAGAAATACGTTATTCCATTCATGGCGTTGATGACAATCTCGGGGTTGTCATTTACGCATTTCACAGCATTTGACTTTAGTCAAAAAGAATACGTGAAAAATCACAAAAATTCAAATGGAGCGCCAGCAGGTAGAACGGGTGCACCGGGTGAACAAACGTGTGTAGCTTGTCATTCAGGGACGGTTCAAAATGGTAATGCGACCCAAACGCTCGAGTTGAGAGATCCGAATGGAAATGTGGTGACGACATATCTTCCAGGTGTGACGTATGACGTGAATTTCAAAGTCAACAATGCAGCACCTAAGAAAGGATTTCAATTGGTGGCATTGGCTGTGAACGGAGACACACAGGCGGGTTCGATGGTTGCTACATCGAATACGAGTATCGTAACTTCGGGTTCCAAAAAATATGTAAATCACAAATCGAGTAGTACCAATACAACGACCGGTTGGGATTTTCAATGGACCGCGCCTGCAACTAACATCGGAGATGTGAAGTTTTATGTTGCGAGCAACGTGACGAATTCCAATGGAAACGATTCTGGAGATATGATTTACACTTCACAGCACACGGTTTCGTACAATGCAACAGCATCGGTAGCAGAAGCAGAGCAACTAACTAGCTTCAACGCTTTTTTTGCCGCAACTACGAATACCTTAAATTTGGTTTTCGATTCAAAAGTTGCTGGTGAAAGTCATTTGAATGTTGTTGACATGAGCGGAAAGTCGGTTTACAACACGAAAATTGGTACGGTGAAAACAGGAGGGAACACGCAGAAAGTAGTTTTGCCATCCGAAATTCAGTCGGGAATCTATTTCGTGCATTTGTTCGTAAATAACGAGTCTGCAGTCGTGAAAATCATGATTCAGCACTAACTAATTAATTTCGTTACAGATGAAAAAAAACATGTATCCATTGTTGGCCCTGTTGATCTTGTTGGGTTCAGCGTTTAAAATCGTGCATTTTCAAGAGTGGAAAATTGCAGATGATTTTAGCATTAAGTTCACGAGTAAAGACCCGTCGGGTATTTTCAAAGAGTTTAAAGGTTCAATCACATTTGACGAGGCTGCGGTTTCGAATGCTAAATTCGATTTGTCTATTCCAATTGCTTCGATCAGCATGGGAAATGGAATGAAAAACAAAAAATCGCAAACAGCAGAGTGGTTTGATGCGGCGAAGCAACCAAACATCATTTTTAAATCTACTTCGGTTGAAAAATCTGGCAAAGGATATGTGATTGTAGGTGATTTGAAAATCAAGGGAATTTCTAAGCAATACAAAATTCCAGCAGATTTTACAAAAGCAGGAGAAAGTGGAAAATTCTCAGGGACTTTTAACGTTAGTCGCAGCGATTTTAAAATTGGAAAACCTTCAGGCGTTGTTCCTGATCTTATGAAAGTAGAATTTACAGTACCAGTTTTTAAAAAATAATCAATTATGTTTAAGAAATCGTTGTTTTTAGGACTCGCTTCCGGTGTTTTATCAGGAATCGCGGGTGTAATTTTTGAAAAAGTATATGCAACCGCATTTTACACCGATTTTTCAGTCGTATCAGCTACTTTTGGCGGTTCATTTGCTGTCAAAGCTGATCCAACAACCATCATGTTAGCACATATTTTTTCGTGTGTGTTGGCATCTGTTGCATTTACGTTATTTGTAAAATGGTTTAAAGCCAAAGGTGACGCTATTTTTTCATTGCTGTTTACGTTGGTGTCATTCATGAGTATCGTGATTCCAATTTCAGCTATTTTTCCGTTGGATTTGGGCGAAAGTATCATCATGCTTTTCCCCGGATTTGCAATGACCATGCATTTCTTTCCTGTCTTGATTTGGTTGGCTATGAAACCGTTGTTTTTTAGCTCAAAAGTGAACTGATAAAATTTTAGATAAATTGTATGGAGAGGCTGTTTCAATTCCGAACCAGCCTCTTTTTTTTTTGGTTTAATTCAGCTTCCAAGTATTAGCTGAACTTTCGTTTAAACGAAATTTTTGTCGATTGAATTCTGAAAGTGACTTGTTTCTCAAAGTTGAATTTCAAAACATAAAAAAAGCCGTCTTTTCAGACAGCTTTCCTTGCTTGATATTTGATCTTTTATTTGATAATCACTTTTTCTACGAATTGACGACCAATTGTATTGATTTCTAAGAAATATACTCCTTTTCCGTTTGCAGAAAGATCGATTCCTTGATTCAATACTTCTGCCGCTCCTACCATCACGATTCTTCCTGCCATGTCTCTGACAGTTACATCGAAATTACCTTCGTTGAATGTTTTGATGTACACAATTCCCGAAGATGGATTTGGATAGATTGAAAATGGTTTATTATCCAAGGTCAACACGCCCAAGTTGGATACGAAGTTGGCAGACGTGTATTTACATCCTTCCAAATTGGTTAATTCAACCGTATAAATCCCACCTTGTACAATGTTTTGAGTTTCAGAAACTCCGTTTGGAAGCACATTCCCATTCAAGTACCATTGAACCGCATAGCCATTTGGATTGGCTACTTGCAACGACATTGGGTTTGGTTGTGTAATTACAGGTGCAGCCATGTCTGGACAAACGATTGCATACAACGAATCAGAAAAAGAAACACATCCACCATCATTCACCGCAATCAATGAGTAGTTTCCTGAATTCTCAATCACCAAGCTGCTTGATGTTGCACCACCAATCGGACTCCCGTTCAAGTACCACTGAATATCATTTGCGATCGAATCGGTATACAATGTTTGATTGATGGAATCGAAATAGATGTTTGGCACTCCTGGGAAGCCATATACATGGATTGTATCTGCGGATGTAACAAGTGGTGTCGGATTGATTACTTGATGTGTGATCGTGTAGTTGATCGTTGATGTACCTGCCGAACAGCCGTTGCAGCCATTGATGTTCATGGTGTGAATTCCCATGTAGTCATCACCACCGAATCCAATCTCTCCTGCGTCCGATTCCCAAATTTCAATCGTGTAGGTTTTTGTTGGATCTAAGATATTACTTGCAGTCCAAGAAACCGTAGGGTCAGTATCTGCGATGATCGATGATTGTGCAAACAAAACACCGTCTTCAAAAATTTTGTAGTAAGCATCTGCATCTTCAAACGATGGAAATCCTCCTCCATAATTACTCATTTCAGTGATTGCCACGTTGGTCAAGGTGTAAACGTTTACGGTTGTCAAGTTATCCCACGCTTGGTAATTGACAATGTAGTCACCAGGAGTGTTGTAGATTTGAGGCGCTGGATTTTCTGCAGTCGATGTATTTCCGTTTCCAAAATCCCACGAATAAGCGAGAAGTCCCGGGTTGTTGTT
>SSGT01000146.1 GCA_008017065.1 Crocinitomicaceae bacterium | reverse complement strand
TCAAAAATGATCTAGGAGCTAATTCTTTAGATACAGTAGAATTGATTATGGAGTTCGAAAAAGAATTCAACCTTGCAATTCCAGACGATCAAGCAGAAACAATCCAAACGGTTGGTGATGCAGTATCTTACATCGAGAAGAACGTATAATCAGGTAATAATTAATTGTTGAATTAAGACATTCTGTATGGAATTAAAAAGAGTTGTTGTAACAGGTTTAGGAGCGCTCACACCGATTGGTAACACCGTTACCGAATATTGGGAAAACCTATTGAAAGGAACAAGTGGAGCTGCGCCGATCAAACAATTCGATGCGTCTAAATTCAAAACTCAATTTGCATGCGAAGTCAAAAATTTCAATGTGGAAGATTTTATCGACCGCAAAGAAGCGCGCAAATTGGATCAATTTTCTCAATACGCCATGGTTTCTGCCACAGAAGCCATGGCTGATTCTGGGTTGATGGAGTCCAATCCAAACCTCGATCGGATCGGAGTTATTTGGGGATCTGGAATTGGAGGGTTGAAAACCTTTCAAGACGAGGCTCAAAATTTCTTCGCTGGAGATGGAACTCCAAAATTCAACCCATTCTTTATCCCGAAAATGATTTCCGATATTGCTTCGGGTCACATTTCAATCAAATACGGATTACGTGGTCCAAACTACGTAACTGTTTCGGCATGTGCTTCTTCCACAAATGCAATTATTGATGCTTTCAATCTAATCCGATTGGGAAAAGCAGATGCAATTGTGACGGGTGGCTCAGAAGCTGCTGTGAATGAAATGGGTATGGGTGGATTCAATGCACTCAAAGCACTTTCTACTCGAAATGATTCTCCAGAAACCGCCTCAAGACCATTCGATCTTGACCGCGACGGATTTGTTTTGGGCGAGGGAGCAGGTGCTTTAATCCTTGAAGAATACAACCACGCGATCAAACGTGGAGCAAAAATTTATGCGGAAGTTGCTGGTGGCGGAATGTCTGGTGATGCTTACCACATGACTGCACCTCATCCGGAAGGAATTGGTGCTCGCAACGTGATGATTTCTGCGTTGGAAGACGCTGAAATGAGCGCAACTGAAGTGGATTACGTAAATGTGCATGGAACTTCAACACCGTTGGGTGATATCGCTGAAACGAAAGCTATTTTGCAAGTGTTTGGTGAACATGCGTACAACATCAACATCAGTTCTACAAAATCGATGACTGGTCACTTATTGGGTGCAGCGGGTGCAATCGAAGCAATTGCTTGTATTCTTTCCGTGAAAAATGATATTGTTCCTCCAACGATCAATCACTTTACAGATGATCCTGAGTTGGACAACAAACTGAATTTTACATTCAATACAGCTCAAAAACGCACAGTAAATGTTGCGCTTTCCAATACGTTTGGATTTGGTGGTCACAACACTTCTGTGATTGTGAAAAAATTCAATAACTAAAACGTTGTTCAATC
Source organism: Crocinitomicaceae bacterium (assembly GCA_008017065.1). Taxonomy (GTDB): domain Bacteria; phylum Bacteroidota; class Bacteroidia; order Flavobacteriales_D; family Crocinitomicaceae; genus JAQVCM01. Next base: position 5,416 of record SSGT01000146.1, on the reverse strand, counting down.
GACTGTTTTCGAAATCTGCTCACAGGACAAACGAAGACTTAACGCTCATTCGCTTTGTCTTGAAACGCTTTGGGTACAAGCCTAAAAACCTGAGTTATTTTTACGAAGCAATCACGCACAAATCTTACAGCAATCTTACAGAAAGTGAAGTTTCCAACGAACGCTTGGAATACTTAGGTGATGCAATTCTGGATGCCGTAGTAGCCGAATTACTTTTTTTGCGATTTCCGGAGGAAGACGAAGGGTACTTGACCAAAATTAAATCCAAAGTAGTAAGTCGAAAAACGCTCTCAGAAATCGGTGAAGCACTTGAATTGAGAGATATTTTGCGCTATCACAAAGGACGTGCGATCAATCTTTCCAGTTTAGAGGGCAATGCATTCGAAGCATTGATGGGTGCAATCTACCTCGACGGTGGCTACGAAGCGGTCAAAAAATGTGTCAACCATCATATTTTGCGCAACTATGCCGATTTGAACAAAATCCTAGAAGAAGAAATAGATTTCAAATCCAAACTCTTCATCTGGAGTCAAAAGAAACATCTCAAGCTCGAATTCATCGTACTTCAGGAAGTGACTACCAACGGCAATTGGAGCTACGAAATCATGGTACATGTCAATAATACGCCCTACGGAAAAGGAATCGGTAACTCCAAGAAACAAGCTGAACAAGCAGCCGCGAAAGAGACACTGACCTTGATGGGTGAAATCTGAACCATTTCATTGGTCATTTCAGCACGTGTTCAATTGCTAAAAAATTAAAATTTTCTCTAAATTTTACACAAGGGTAACATCAATAAATTACCCGAACCCAAATAATGACTAACTTAGGGCTGTTATATTTTTGGATGTCGAAACAACACAAATACAATCTTTTCATTGAAACCGATTATGATTACGACATGATTGGGATTTGCTCTCATCACAGTGATTATCGGCTTGTTTGGGGACTCAATGAGTTGTTAAAAATGAATCTTGCAAAAGCAGAAGACTATTTTGTTGTCACTGGGAAAAAAGGAACAGGAAATTCAAACCACTCCTACTATTTCGAGCAGGACGAAGAAAACATGATGGAAATATACTTGATCAAAAATAAATCAGAAAATAAATTTCTTATTCCCGAAAAACAACAAATTGACTACTTTTTGTTTTTAAGAAATAACCGCACATTTTCAATCAAAGAATGGGTCGAAAAAATAAAAAGTCATCCCAGTGTATTGACCGCATTTGAATTTGATCCCCAAGAGTTTGCATCCACAGAGCACATTCTTTTTGACTAAGAAGAACGAAAAATTTATAAAATAAAGATGTAACCAACATCTAAACAACGGATTATGAAAAGAACAAAAATTGTTGCCACATTGGGCCCCGCATCTTCAGACAAGGACACATTACGTGAAATGTTTAACGAAGGTGTCAATGTTTGCAGACTGAATTTCTCGCACGGTGCGTATGCCGACCACGCAAAAGTTGTAGAAACGATTCGCGAATTGAACAAAGAAACTGGATTAAATGTGGCAATTCTCGCCGATTTACAAGGTCCAAAAATTCGCGTATTCGAAATGGAAAACAATGGTGTGTTGCTCGAAAATGGGAAGACCATCACCATCACAACCGAGAAAATGGTTGGTACTGCTGAAAAAATTGCCATCAATTACGAGCAGCTTCCAGCGGATGTTCAGCCCGGTGAACGAATTCTGTTAGACGACGGAAAATTAGCACTAGAAGTCATCAGTACCGATGGTGAGAAAAACATCGAAGCGTTGATTGTTCACGGTGGAATTTTGTCGTCACGCAAAGGAGTAAACCTACCAAACACAAAAATCTCACTCCCGTCGTTGACAAAAAAAGACCGAGAGGATTTGGATTTCGCTCTGCAACAAAATGTGGATTGGATAGGATTGTCGTTTGTGCGCTCTGCACGCGATATCATCGAATTGAAACACTTGATTGCAGCAGCTCATGGAAAAGCAAAAGTGATCGCCAAAATCGAAAAGCCAGAAGCAATTGCTGATATCGACTCGATCATCAAAGAAAGCGACGCATTAATGGTTGCGCGTGGCGATTTAGGAGTGGAAGTTCCGTATCAAAATGTCCCGCTGATCCAAAAAATGCTGATCAATAAATGTTTCCACTTTGCAAAGCCGATCATTGTAGCTACGCAAATGCTCGAGAGCATGATTACCAATATTTCTCCTACACGTGCCGAGGTCAACGACGTCGCAAACGCTGTGTTGGATGGAGCTGATGCCGTGATGCTTTCCGGTGAAACTTCCGTAGGGAAATTCCCTGTTCAAGTTATCAAAACGATGGCAAACATTGTGAAAGAAATGGAAACGTTTGATGGGATTTACAACAAAGAAGTGATGCCCGACAAAAGTCAAGAGCGATTTATTTCTGATTCCATTTGCTTCAATGCATGTCGACTCGCTCAACGGGTAGAGGCAGACGCGATCATTGCTATGTCTTACTCGGGTTATACAGCCTACAAATTGGCTTCACAACGACCAAAATCACCGATTTATATCTTTACTTCCAACAAACAAATTCTGACGCAATTGAACTTGATTTGGGGTGTCAAAGGATTTTACTACGATTCTCGTGTGAGCACCGACCATACGATTGCAGATATCAAGTACTTGCTTAAAAAAGAAGGTTTGGTGGAAGAAGGTAACCTCATTCTCAACATTGCTTCTATTCCATTGGATGAGAATGGAAAATCAAACATGTTGAAATTGAGTACTGTTGAATAAAAACACAAAAAATAAAGACCAAAAAAAGCGGGAGTAGATCAAATCAACTCCCGCTTTTTTTTATAAGCTTCTTACCTTTATTTAATCGCGAATCTCACCGCAAAGTTTCCGTACATTCCGAAACCTACGTATGGGAAAAGACGAATTGTTGGATTCACATCCAATGCTAAGTTGATTGGAATTTCATTAAACGTGTATTCAATACCAAGTACGCCGTCTAAACCACCGTAAAATCCGTTGTAATAATCATCTCTCCATTTGTAATTGTAGTTCTTGGACCAAGTTCCTAAATCCGCACCTACTCCATAATACCAGTTGAATCCTGAACTGATGTCTTTATTGATTTCGTACAACCCCTGCAACCACAAGTGATTTCTTCCACCACCCACAGAAACTTCGATTGCACTTGCACCGCCCAAACTGTGTTTCAAGTTTAACGCACCAAATCCAGGAAATCCTCCCTTGAAACCGATCGCTGTTTTGTAATTTTGATTAAACGCAAATCCAGAGACTAAAAGCGCCATTGATAAAATAAGTAATCCTTTTTTCATATAAAAAATTTAACTGTGTAAGGTAGGTATTTATTCGCAGTACAACGCAAAATTAACGTTCATTGGGCAAATGCGAATTTCTTTAACAGATTTTTAAGAAAATCAGAACAACGCAATACTACATCCGATTTGAAAACCGTTGATTTTTGTGCTTTGCGCACTCTTAAAATACGGATTCAAATTGTACGACCCCGTGATTGCCCAATTCCGAATCCCGATACGTAGATGCGTGCTCAACGACAACGGGCGAAAATCATAAAATCCAACGGTCGTCTGACGAACGGTTGTTTCTGCGTTCGTATACTGAAACAGTGTCGAATTGGAAAATTGATACCCAATCCTTCCCCCAACTACGAATTTGAAATGTTTCCAACCCGATGTCCGAAAACGCAGCTCAATTGGAACAAACAATTTATTGGTTTTAAAAACTGATTTCTCGTACTGCAACACCGGTAAAAAGTCTGACAACTCCGTAGATTTTGTAGACTCCATCCGATCCAACACAAAATTCGATTGCAAACGGGTATGCTCATACCCCAATCCTACTCCAAGCGACACGTTATTCCACTTGGTGACGGGTATGTCGAAAAGCGATTGAATATTCCATCCAATCGAAGTCCAATCACTTTGAAATGGTTTTACTTTCGGCGTATTCCAGTCACAGTAAAACACATCGAGGATGAGCCGTTCGTATTTGTGCACGTCTGCTTGCTCCTTTGTACGCAGTCCGTCGTAAAACCAAAACAAGCCAGGACGATGTCTCGAAATCAGCGAAGAATCTGGTTTTTGAGCATACGCACTAGCAACACACAACCAAGCTATAAAAATGAAGAGTAGATGTTTAGTCATGTTGTATCCGATTTTGCTCCCAATTCCACGCATCCCGAATTGCATCTGCAACCGTAAATTGTGCCTTCCACCCAAATGCATGCTCGATTTTGGAAGGATTTGCGAAAATCTCTTGCACATCGCCTGCTCTTCTCGGGCCATAGTGCCATTGAAGAGAAATTCCAGTCACTTTTTCAAATGTGGAGATCATTTCCAACACCGACGTGCCTTTTCCCGTACCCACATTGAACGGTTCAATCGTACCAACATCTTGTTGCTCGGACCATTGCAATGCGTTTACATGCGCTTTCGCCAGATCAGAAACATGGATGTAATCCCGTATGCACGTGCCGTCGGCAGTTTGGTAGTCGTTTCCAAATACGGTCAATGACTTTCTAATTCCAACCGCAGTCTGCGTAATGTATGGAAGTAAATTGTTGGGAATTCCCTGAGGCAATTCGCCAATTAATCCGGAGCGATGCGCACCAATCGGATTGAAGTACCGCAACAAAACCGCATTCGATCGTGGGTTGGATGCGATCCAATGACGGATAATTTGCTCACAAATCAACTTGGTATTTCCATACGGAGATTCAGGTGCAAGCCGTTCAATCGTTTCAACGATCGCCTCACTGCCGCGAACGGGATTTCCATACACCGAACACGACGAAGAAAAAACCAAACTCTTGGTACGGTATTTTTCCATCATCTTCAAGATAGAAAGTAAACTGTTGATGTTGTTATCGTAATATTTCAATGGATTTTGCACCGATTCGCCAACTGCTTTGTCTGCTGCAAAATGAATTACGCCCTCAAATGAGTACGCTTTGAACAAGGCTTCAAGCGTCTCTTCATCTTGACAAGCTGCTTGAATTACTTGAATTTCTGAACCTGTAATCCGATTCATGTTATCGATCACCAATGATTCCGCATTCCGAAAATCATCGATCACGACGGGTGTAAAACCAAACGCCATCAATTCTACAACTGTATGAGAACCAATGTATCCTGCTCCGCCAGTGACGAGCACGTATCTATTTTTTTCCATAATCTACTCAAAGGTATAAATTTGGGTTAACTTTAGAGTGCATCGCGGCATAGAAAAACGACTGAACGTTCTAATTCCCATTTATTGTTGGGACGATGAGCGCAATAAACAAAAATGGAAAAGCGTTGTTTCTACACTTAATAAAAAGATTACGTTATGAACAAAATCATGATTTTTGTACTATTCGGGCTACTGCTTTCATTTATACAAACGGAAAAAAAGCATACGCTTACACTC
>SSGT01000061.1 GCA_008017065.1 Crocinitomicaceae bacterium | reverse complement strand
ACTTGAAATCCCGAATCTTGGAAGTAAAACGACGTTTTCGATCGATGCTTCGCTGACGAATGGGATTTATTTTTTGGTGGTTGAAACCGATAAAGGACGAAGTATCACGAAAAAACTTGTCAAACAATAAGCTTATTTTTTCGCGAGTAATTGATCGTAAATTGCGATGAATTTAGAGCGATTACTCGACTTAAGTCCGTGAAGTGCGATGATTTCTCGGTTGATTTGCGCACATTTTTCAGCGTCCAATTGCATTGCTGCATCAAAAGGTAACGTTGATTTTCCTTTGTAAACAATTCCGTTGAATCCGTCAGTGATCCATTCGTTATTGGCTGGTAAATTGGACACTATCGGTACACAACCATGTGCCATTGCTTCGAGTAAACTGATAGAAGTACCGTCACTGCGTGGAATTGAAACGTAAATTTTCGCTTTTTGATACCATGATTGATTTTGCGCGGCGTCGATCCAACCGACAAATTCAATGAATTCGTTGAACGGCGATTGAGCTACTTTTTGTTTCAAAAGTTCGGTTTCCGATCCCGTTGCAGCTACGATCAGTTTCCAGGTATCGTGCGGATTTCGACTTTTGTATTCCAAAAATAAATCAACGATTAAATCAATGCGGTACAACGGATTGTGAAGTCGGTTGGAGTAGATGATATTTTCTTTTGGTGCTCGACGCACGTCGACCGATTCCACTCCGAAATTAGCAATTTGAATATCGAGCGGCTTTGTGCTCAATTTTTCCATTTCGTAAGCCATAAACAATGCGTCGCACGTAAATGCATCAAAGTTTTGGAGTACATGTTGGACAATTTTTCGAAAAATAAAACTTCGCTTCGGTGCAACAAGTACATCACTTCCCCATGCTGTAGCTACTTTCGGTACGTTTAAGTCTCTCACAGCTTCTTCGAGCAAATACGCACCAGTTCCGATATTGTGCAGGTGAATTAAATCTGGCTGAAAGTTGGTGATTGTTTTTTTTAAGTGTAAGATTTGGCGCCGATTTCGCAATGGGTTTTTGATGCTGAAGTTTATTTTTTCAGTCGGATATGGAAGAGAAATAGAAATAGAAGGGTTTTGACCATCTGTAATCACCAGAATGGAATCAAAATAGCCGTCAATGAGTTGTAAATAGTTCACCAAATGAACAGAGTCCGGACTGAAAATTACTAATTTCTTCATGTTTTGTCGGATTAGAAAAACGTGTTGATCGACCCAAGATTGTCTCTCACATCAAAAGCCATTGAAACAAAAATACGATTTATTGTTTGTTGAGGTGCCCCATGCAGTAAAATTCGTGTCTTGTCTTGATTTTGTCGCTCAAACTTCGTGTGATTGTCTTGTCGTTTTTGCAAACCGCTGCGATCAACTATACTATTTTTGCTATGTGGGGTGAATGCGACTTCAAATGCGGAGTTGCAAAAAAAAAGTAACTGGAGTATCGAAATCACACCGCTGTTCAATCGAAAATTCATTTTCGTGTTGAAGTTTAAAATTAGCAAAAAAAGATTGTCCAAGAAGTTGAGCAATCTTTTTTTAATTCCCCTTGTTGGATCGTTGTGGTGTCGTGGGCTATTCGCGTTGCATTTTCTTTCCAACCCAATAGAATCCGAGCGATGCTATTACCGCTAAGCATGAATTTAAGATCCACAGCGTGTTGTAATTCCAATGTTGAACGACGTAGGTAGCGCCAATAGGAGTGACAATCAATGCTATCGAAAAACTCAATGCGTTGATTCCCATGTATGCGCCTTTGTGTTTGGAAGATGCACGTTGTGCTGCTACCGTTGAAATAAAAGGTAAAACGAGTATTTCAGAAAGACATAACAGGGTCATTGAAACGTACAACATCCATGTTTCAGCGGTGAAAAGGAGTACGAAATAGGTCATTCCTCCCAGCAATGTTCCAAAAATGATGTTGTTAAAAACCGTGAATCTACGTTCAACAGCGTGTACAATCACCATTTCTGTGATCACGATAAACAATCCGCTGTATCCCAAAATGAGTCCAATCTCGGGTTGAGTCATTCGACTGACTTCTTCGTAGTACATTGGAAAGACGCTGATAAGTTGGCTAAACACAATGGAATACAAAACGCAGAAAAAACTGAAAAGTAGAAACAATTTATCTTTGTAGGGTGAAATGGATTTTTCAACCGTTGTTTCGCTTGTTGTTTCCGATTTTACAGTCTGTTGTCGGGGCTTTTTGTACCGAAAATAGGCGTAGAAAACAATTCCAGTAACGAAAACTCCGGCTGCATTTCCATAGAACAGAAACGAGTAGGAGAGTGTTGCTAAAATTCCGCCCAATGCCGGACCAAATGAAAATCCCAAATTGATCGCCATGCGGTTGAGCGAAAACGCACGGGTTAAATTTTCAGGTTTGGCATACAGTGCAAGCGACGCAGAATTGGCTGGTCGGAATGTTTCGGTGATGATACTCAATAGAAAAATGATGGATGCTACGCCGAAAACACTTGTAAATTGGGGAATCAGTGCAAAAATTGGAGCCGACAGAAACAGACTCAACGACTGTACACGAAAACTACCGATTCGGTCAGAAAGCCAACCGCCCACGAGTGAACCAATTACAGAGCCAACTCCAAAGGTGCTCAATACAATTCCAGCATCCACTTTCGAAAATCCCAATTGCTTGGTTACGTAGATTGAAAGAAACGGTATAACCATTGCTCCGGTGCGGTTTAAAAGCATGACCAAAGCCAACATCCATGCAGGCTTGGATAAACCCGAGAACGAAGCACGATAGATTTGGAATGTTTTTTTTAGCAACACAGACAACGAAATTTATGGGGTAAAACTAAAATTTATTTTTTCCTTATTCTGCCAAGTTGCGGCTTGTTTAACACAAAATAACACGCCCTCGACCAATCGCAATGTCAAATCAAGAAGCTTAACAGTCGAAGATACCTCATTTGGAGCGACTCAGATTACACATTAAGTTCGTATCTTTGCAGTCAATTTTAGTAAGAATCCACGCATGAAATATCAAGAATCCATAGAAAAACGTAGAACTTTCGGTATCATTGCCCATCCAGATGCAGGAAAAACAACGTTGACTGAAAAGTTGTTGCTCTTTGGAGGTGCCATTCAAACTGCTGGTGCGGTTAAGAATAATAAAATCAAGAAAGCAGCAACCTCGGATTTCATGGAGATTGAAAAACAACGTGGAATTTCGGTAGCGACTTCCGTGATGGCGTTTGAATACGGCGGAAAACAAGTGAACATTTTGGATACTCCTGGTCACAAGGATTTTGCTGAAGATACATACCGAACGCTCACAGCCGTTGACAGCGTAATTTTGGTAATCGACTGCGCCAATGGGGTAGAGACACAAACGGAGAAACTGATGGAAGTTTGCCGCATGCGGAATACACCGGTGATTATTTTTGTCAACAAAATGGACCGCGATGGAAAAGACGCCTTTACATTATTGGATGAATTGGAAAGCAAGTTAGACATCAAAGTACGTCCGTTAACATGGCCGATCGGAATGGGAGATTACTTCAAAGGAGTGTACAACATTTACGACGAAAATTTAAATCTTTTTCAGGCGAATAAGACCAAAATATCCAAAGAAATTGTTTCGATTTCGGATTTAAACGATCCGATCGTCAATGAATTGTTGGGTGAAAAACCAGCCGATGAATTGCGTGAAGACCTCGAAATGATTGACGGTGTTTACGATGCCTTCAACAAAGAAAAGTACCTGTCGGGTGAAGTGGCACCTGTGTTTTTTGGTTCTGCAGTCAATAATTTTGGGATTCAGGAATTGCTGGATACCTTCATTCGCATTTCCCCTTCGCCAAGAGGGCGCGAAACGGATTTGAGAACAGTAGAGCCAAACGACGATAAATTTTCTGGATTCGTTTTTAAAATACACGCCAATTTAGATCCAAAACACCGCGATCGAATTGCTTTTTTACGCATCGTGTCAGGAAGATTCGAACGAAATACATTTTACAACCACGTTCGGTTGGGGAAAAAATTCAAATTCCCGAATCCAACTTCATTTATGGCGCAAGATAAAAGTGTAATTGACGAAGCATTTCCAGGCGATGTTATTGGATTGTATGATACCGGGAATTTCAAAATTGGTGATACGCTAAACGAAGGGGAAAAATTCATGTTCAAAGGAATTCCAAGTTTCTCCCCCGAAATTTTTCAAGAATTGGAGAATTTGGATCCGTTAAAATCCAAGCAGTTGGAGAAAGGGATTCGCCAATTGACAGACGAAGGGGTGGCGCAAATGTTTATCCAACAACCCGGAAATAGAAAGATCGTGGGTACGGTGGGACAATTGCAGTTTGAAGTGATCGCGCACCGTTTGGAACACGAATACGGCGCATCGTGTCGTTTTGTTCCACGTAATTACCACCTTGCGTGTTGGATTACGACTGAAAATCAAGAACAATTGCAAAAATTCTTGAACGCAAAAACAGGAAATATGGCCAAAGACAAAGATGACAATTGGGTTTTCTTAGCCGAAACGCCGTTTTTGTTGACAATGGCAGAACAAGATTATCCAGATTTAACGTTCCACAGAACATCAGAATTTAAGCTGGACTAAATGGACTGACGGGCAAATGTTTCAAAAGGAGGAAGTTCATCCAGTTGTTCTAGTACATTTTCCGTACGATTAATTTTGAAAATTCCGTGTTGAATTCCGTTTGTGATCCACAAATAGTCGACATTCAGTTTTAAATTGTAATGCGCAATTTGATGCATGGTGTTGTCAGATAAAGCAACTTCTGGGGCCTTACATTCCACGACCAATTTAGGATGTTGGTCTTTACCAAACACCACAACATCACTTCTTCGATTGAGTTGATGGATTTGAATCGATAGCTCTGAAGCAATCAATCCAAGGGGAACATTTTTCTCAGACATCAGAAAATGAATGACGTGCTGACGAACCCATTCCTCGGGAGTCAAAACCAATTTCTTTTTACGCACGACGCACCACACAAGCAACTGACCTTGTTCGCGTGTTAATTTCAATTTCGCCTGCGGTAAATTTAAGGGTACAATCATCGTGGAAATATTGCTGCAAATGTAAGACGAAATTTGGTACTTGGACTTTTTGCGAGGTTTCTTTGGACATGAAAATTTTAACACAAAAAAATATATTTACCATGGTAGATACTTAAAATTAAGTTGTACATTTGTCATATAGAATCAAACAATAGTTAAAAACGTGATTGTATCCGACTGAGGGGTCAACCAGTAAAATGAGGAATTATGGATCGAAAAACATTTGTAAAAAGTACACTTTTGGGAGTAGCTGCAGCTGCCACCGGAACAAGTGCATTGAGTGCGAAATCGGACGAGAAGCAAATTTCGACGTACGATAAGTTGATGCAGCAGGTTGGTCACAATCATTTACCAAACAAAGAGCAAAAGACAATGAAAACGGTATTACACAAAGCAAACACACGCGGCTACGCAAATCACGGTTGGTTGAAAACAAGTCACACATTTAGTTTTGCAAATTATTACAATCCTGAGCGAGTTCATTTTGGCGCATTGCGTGTATTGAATGACGATCAGATTGCTGAAGGAATGGGCTTTGGAACGCATCCGCACGACAACATGGAAATCATCACGATTCCGTTGAATGGTGATTTGGCACACAAAGACAGCATGGGCAACGGCACGACAATCAAGGCGGGCGATGTACAAGTTATGAGCGCTGGAACAGGAATTCAGCACAGTGAGTTCAATGCAAACAAAGATAAAGGCGTAGAAATTTTGCAGATTTGGGTATTCCCAAATCAACGCCAAGTTACACCGCGATACGATCAAATTACATTAGATGAATCAAAAATGGAGAATCAATTCCATCAAATTCTCTCGCCTTTGTCTGAAGATGATGGAGTTTGGATCCATCAAAATGCGTGGTTTCACTTGGGTAATTTTGAAAAAGGCAAGGAAATAGAATACGAACTAAAGGATAAAGCGAATGGTGCATACATTTTTCTGATCGATGGAAAAACGACGGTGAATGGTCAGGAGCTTGAACGACGCGACGGATTTGGCGTTTGGGAAACAGAAAAATTAGCTTTTTCCATGACCGAAAATGCGCGGATATTGATTTTGGAGGTCCCGATGAACATTTGATTTAGACATTTCGAAGGTAAGCACGGTAGAATTCGCAATCATTTTAAACAAAAACAAAGTTCCCGTGTTGAACAATACAATCAAAAAGAAGTCGAAATGAAAGTTTCGGCTTATTTTTGTGGCAACAAATAGACATACAAATTAGAAAAATGAAACAACTTATTGACGATTTAAATTGGCGTTATGCCACCAAAAAATACGATTCATCCAAAAAAATCACTCAAACAGATTTTGAAACGTTAAAGCATGTACTTTCACTCGTACCAACTTCAAACGGATTACAACCGTATCAATTTTTGATCATTGAAAATCCAGAAATTCGCGCTCAGTTGCGTGAGAAATCGTACAATCAATCGCAAATTACCGATGCTTCCCATTTGATTGTGATGTGTGCATTGAACTCAGTTGATGAGGTGTATGTTGATAAGTATATGGATAGAAGTGTTGAGTTGAGAGGCTTGAATCCTGCTGATGTTGAAGGCTATCGAAATCACTTGAAAAACTCGGTTGCGAAAGCTGATGCTGGGATT
>SSGT01000036.1 GCA_008017065.1 Crocinitomicaceae bacterium | reverse complement strand
TCAAAGAAATAACCTCGTTTTTGGAAAATTTGGCACCGTTAGGAAGTCAAGCAAACTATGACAATTGTGGACTGTTGGTTGGAAGTGCAACAACGGAAATTACCGGAGTTCTCGTGTGCTTGGATTGTACCGAAGAAGTGTTGGAGGAAGCAATCGAGTTAGGGGCAAACTTGATTATTGCCCATCATCCATTGATTTTTAAAGGACTGAAGAAGTTGAATGGGAAAAATTACGTTGAGCGAGCCGTGATCAAAGCGATCAAAAACGATTTGGCGATCTATGCAATTCACACCAATTTAGATCATGCGTTGCAGGGCGTAAATGCGGAAATCGCGAAACGTTTGGGAATAGTTAATCCATGCATTTTACTTCCAATGGAAAATTCGCTGAGCAAACTTTCGGTTTTTGCCCCCGTTGATTATACCCACACACTCGAGCAAGTATTGTTTGCATCGGGCGCTGGTAGTATTGGGAACTACGCCGAATGCAGTTTTGTTTCGGAAGGAATCGGAGCTTATAAACCACTTGAAGGCGCAGATCCGTTTGAAGGTAGGGTAGGAATGCGGTCGAAAGCAGCAGAAGTTAAAATCGAAGTCTTGGTTTCAAATCACCGTTTGTCGCATGTCGTGAATGCGATGCTTCTCGCACATCCGTATGAGGAAGTAGCGTACGATGTTGTACCGTTGTCGAATGTAAATCCAATGGAAGGGAGTGGCATGATCGGAGAATTGGAAGACCCGATGGATGAATTAACATTTTTGGCGAAACTGAAACAAACGTTCCATTGCGGTGTGATTCGGCACACAGAATTGCGGGGCAAGCGAATTAAGAAAGTAGCATTTTGTGGCGGGGCCGGCAGTTTTTTACTTCCCCAAGCGGTACAACAACAAGCAGATATTTATGTGACAGGTGATTACAAATATCACGAATTTTTTGATTCTGATAATCAGTTGATTATCGCAGATATCGGCCATTATGAAAGCGAACAATTCACAACAAATTTAATTGTAGATGTTTTGACCAAAAATTTTACTAAATTTGCGGTTCATAATACAAGGGTAAACACAAATCCTATTAATTATTTTTAGCACATGGCTGGAGCAGCGACTAAAAAAGAAGTATCAGTGGCGGAGAAATTAGACGCCCTTTTTGAATTGCAGAAGATTGATTCTGAGATCGATAGAATTAGAACGGTTCGAGGTGAATTGCCTTTGGAAGTTCAAGATTTGGAAGATGAATTGATTGGTTTGGAGACGAGACTGAAGAAATTGCAGGACGAAATCAAAGAAGTAGATCAAGAAGCAGCTGACCGTAAAAATGCGATGAAAGATGCTGAGGCAGCGATCGCTAAATACAAAGAGCAACAAAATAATGTCCGAAATAACCGCGAATTTGAATCGTTAGACAAAGAAATTGAGTTCCAAAATTTGGAAATCAAATTGCACGAAAAACGAATCAAAGAAGCAAAATTCGCCATGTCTGGTAAGAAGGAGGCGATGGAAGAAGCAAAAGCACGTTTGGATTTGCGTAAAGGCGATTTAGCTGCAAAGAAAGCGGAGTTGGATGAAATCGTAAGTGAAACGCAAAAAGAAGAAGATTTGTTGACTGAAAAGTCGAACAAGGCAAAAGAACTTATCGATGCGCGTTTGGTTATCGCTTACAACCGTTTGAGAGAAAATGCAAAAAACGGGTTGGCAGTAGTTCCTGTGGATCGTGATTCATGTGGAGGTTGTTTCAACAAAATCCCACCACAACGCCAATTGGACATCCAATCAAAAAGAAAAGTAATCGTGTGCGAACACTGTGGACGAATCTTGGTTCCTACGCAAGAAGCATAAGCACGTTGTAAAATAGCATGGAAAAGTCACTCTCGGGTGACTTTTTTTGTTTCTCCCTTTTTTCATTTTGTTGATCTTGGTCGTGTTGGAGAAAAATCAACGTTCAACGGCTGGATAGTCAACTCTTTTTTGTATTTTTATTCAACTGAATAGTGTATTCTCAAATTCAATCCCATGAAGCCAACACTCGTAATAGGAGCAACCAATCGTCCTGAAAAATATGCATACAAAGCGATTCAGCTGTTGCGGAAGCACGGTCACCCCGTAGTTGCATTTGGACGTATGAAGTCGGAGGTTGGCGATGTTTCGATCGACGACCGTTGGAATCCAGCGTGGCATGTAGACACGGTGACCTTGTATCTCAATCCGCACAATCAGCAGGAATACTACGAGAAGATCATTGCGCTACAACCCAAACGCGTCATTTTTAATCCCGGCACGGAAAATCCCGAGTTCGAAAAACAGCTTGATGCAGCTTCGATTTCGTATGAGATTGCGTGTACTTTGGTTTTACTTTCGATCGGACAGTATTAACTAAACTTTTTATCCGTTTTTTTGTTGCTTGCACGAAGCGAAATAATTGCTCCGAATTGCGTTAATTTTCTATAATTCATCGGGAAATTAATTCCAAATTAAGGCCATTATCCGCCAATGATTCCGTAATTTCGCATCCACGAAGGAAACAATTTATTAGATGGAAAAATTTGTACGCGCGCTTTTTTCAATGCGCATGATGGCATTGGCAATGTTGGTGTTTTTAGTTGCTATCGGGGCTGCAACCATGTTGGAGTCGATCTATGATATCCAGACAGCTAAAATTATAGTTTACAATGCATTGTGGTTTGAAATTTTGTTGGTTTACTTGTGTTTCAATTTGATCGCAAACATCGTTCGCTACCGCATGTTTCAACGTGAAAAAATTGCGATGTTGACGTTTCACATTTCCTTCATTGTCATCATCATCGGAGCAGGAATCACGCGTCACTTCAGCAGTGAGGGCTTGATGTTGATTCGAGAAGGGGAGTCGTCTAATTTCATTTATGCCGCCGATCCACATGTGTACATCAAAATCAATGACGGTAAAATGCAAACCGTGCCGTTCAATGAAAAAATGTTGATGTCGGAACAGACAAACAACTATTTTGATTACGATGTTTTGTTTCCGAAACATCCCAATCCAGTAAAAATTGAGTACGTTGATTTCAAGAAAAAGCAAATCGATACCTTGTTGATTCACGATACGATTCAAACGGGAGTGTTAGACATCGTGACAGGAGGAATGAATTCCACCTATGTTTCCCCTGCAGGTTTTGTGATGATCGGAGATGTTGCGTTATCGTACGATAAAAAAGACGCGATGCCGGGAATCATGATCACCAAAGTGGCAGGTAAATTAATGATTGAGTCCAAATTGCCGATGCGCTATTTGCCAATGTCAGCCATGCAAAAATTCCGTCAGTTGGGAGTAAATCCGCCCGATTCGTTGTATCAAACTGTACCAACCGATTCACTCGTACCATTCTTAGCCACTACATTGTATCAAGTAAATGACCAACAATTTGTGTTCAAACGCGAAATTCCCCACGCAAAAATGGTGAAAATGTCGTCTGGAAAGAAAAATGTTGGAGTGGATGTGCTGACACTCAAAATCACCGATGGTTCGCAGTCGATGACGGTTGATTTGGAAGGAGGAATGGGACAAATCCCAACGAGAAAGTTCTTTTCTTTCAATGGCTTAGTGTATGAAATGGAATATGGTTCGACGCGAATCGAGTTGCCTTTTTCGGTACTTTGTCGTGACTTCCAGTTGGACAAGTATCCAGGTTCAGATGTCGCTTCTTCGTTTGCAAGCGAAGTGACGATCCAAGATCCAGTGAACAAGTACACACGCAATCAACGAATTTTTATGAACAATGTGATGGATTACAACGGTTACCGGTTCTTCCAATCAGCGTATGATTTGGACGATCCAAACACACCTGAAAATGAAGAAGGAACTCGTTTGAGTGTCAATCAAGATTGGTGGGGAACGAATGTCACCTACTTGGGGTATTTGTTGATGTCGATCGGGATGATTTTATCAATCTTCGCACCGACAGGAAGATTTAAAGAACTACTCGGAAAATTGAAAAAATCAGGTGAACGACGACAAGCTGCCTTGACGGTTACGTTGGTACTTTCGCTTTCACTCGGTCTTTCCGCAAATGCGCAGGAAGATGCTTCGCATGAAGGACACGATCACGCAACGCACGCACATTCGATGGACGACGGGCATGATCATTCAGGGCACAATCATTCGATGGACGATGGACACGACCACGCTGCACATGCGCAATCGAACGATCAACAACGGAAAATGGCTCCAGAAGTTCGCAAAAAGCCCGTTTTCAGAATGATTTCTGAGGCGCATTCCGACGAGTTGGCAAGTTTATTGGTTCAAGATTTTAAAGGACGAATCGTTCCGTTTCACACAATGTGCAACGAATTGTTGGTCAAAGTACATGGAAAGCGCACTTACAAAGGAAACAATTCGGTACAAACGGTATTGAGTATGCACATGTACCCCGATTATTGGATTGAACAACAGCTCATCAACGTGCCGAAAGCGGTGCGTGAAGGTTTGAAACTGGGTGAGTATGTTAGTTTCAAAGAAATGATTAACGAGCAAGGAGAAATTAAGTTTTTGGACCAATACAACGCGGCACACCAAAAGTTAGAATCGAAACGCTCCGAGTTTGAGAAGAAAATCATCAAATTGGTGGAAAGACATCAAGTGATGCAGTCTATTTTTAGTTGGCAATACATGAAATTGATTCCACTAAAAGGCGATCCAAACAAAACGTGGTACGTACCGCTAAACATCGACTTGATGCAGAAAGATACGGTTTCATCTCGTTTTGCATTGAAGTATTTGGAGGCAGTCAACAACGCATCGATTTCCAAATCGTATGGTTTAGCAACGGATCAGTTAAACGCTTTGAAAAAAATGCAGCGTGATGTTGCAGCAGATGTCGTGCCAACGGAAACCCATGTCAACATGGAAATTCGGTACAACAAAATGAATATTTTCAAAAATGCGATGTACAGTTATTTCGTCATCGGATCGTTTTTGTTGATTATTTTCTTCATCCGAATTTTTGTTGAACCGACGTATAATTCTGAGCGAAGGTTCAAGAAATGGTCGTTGCCATTTGTCGTTTTGATGGTCATTGTATTTGTTTATCACGGTGCAGGGTTGGGAATGCGTTGGTATATATCAGGACACGCTCCGTGGAGTAATGGATACGAAGCGGTCATTTTCATCGCTTGGGTGACGATGATTGCTGGTTTTCTTTTTTCACGCAAGAATCCGGTGGTGTTGGCAGGTACAGCAATTTTGGCTTTCTTCATGATTTTTGTAACCGAAATGAACTTGCTTGATCCCGAAATCACACCGTTGCAACCGGTTTTAAAATCGTATTGGTTGATGATTCACGTTGCGATTATCACGGGAAGTTATGGTTTCTTGGGATTGGGAGCTATTTTAGGATTGATCAATCAGTCATTGTATGTGTTCAGAAACAAAGTGAACGCCAAGCGTTTTACATCACACATCAATGAAATTACGTACGTTTCTGAATTGACAATCACCATCGGTTTGTTTATGCTTACCATCGGAACATTTTTAGGTGGTATTTGGGCAAACGAATCGTGGGGTAGATATTGGGGTTGGGATCCAAAAGAAACATGGGCGTTGGTTTCGGTACTCGTATATGCGGTGATTCTGCATTTGAGGTACATCCCAGCGTTGAGCAACAAATTTCTGTTCAACATCGTTAGTTTTTGGGGATTCACGTCCATCTTGTTTACGTTTTTTGGGGTCAATTTTTACTTGGTTGGACTACATTCGTACGCCAACGGAGAAGGGTTGGGTGATGTGCCGATGTGGATTTTTTGGACCGCTTTTGGATTCTACGTTTTCTCCGAAATTGCAGCACTTCGTTACCAACAATTTAAAACAGATTTCGCCATTCCGATGCGTCATTTTACTCGAAAACTGATTGTTTCGGTGGGTATTTTGTATTTAATTTGCGGCCTACAATTGTTGTTTTTAAAAATGGAATGGGACGTCAACACCGTTGTCAATTATTCGCTCGTTGCCTTATTGATGATTGTAGTTCAGTTGAGTATGTTGGTGATTTCTAAATTGACTGCAGTGAATTCGCCGAATTAAAATAGTGTAAAAATGGATGTATATAGTTTTGAAGTAAAAACCATAAGCGGTGAACGATTCGATTGGGAAACCGTTCGTGGCAAGAAAATAATGGTTGTTAACACGGCATCCGCATGTGGATTGACACCGCAATATGCTTC
>SSGT01000126.1 GCA_008017065.1 Crocinitomicaceae bacterium | reverse complement strand
TGTAAAAATGAATTATTGCTTCTCAAGGTTGTCCCGTTTTGATCTTCAGACAATCCGAAGCGAGAAACGGTTGAACTTGTGCTTGGATTGGATTCATTCAATTGAATGTTTCTTCTGACAAAAGCCGGTTCGTTTTCCAAACTTGTAATTCCGTCTGTTTTACGCAATTTTTGGGTGTATAATTGAATACGCTCCATGCGCTCTTGCGCCAAACGTTGTTGCTCTTCTGCTGACACCGTTGGTTTGGTAACGACGTTTGAAGGAGTCGGTTTATTGTCTGCTTCGTCGTCTAAATTCAAAATCTTCACCGTCGGTTTTGATGGTTCTGCAATCGGTTGCTGCGTTGCTTGTACAGGTTGGATATCCCAATCCAATTCCAACTTCGGCGCTTCCGTTTTTGCAGGCTCTTGACGCGTTTCGATCGAATCCTGTTGCAATGAATTTGTCAACGGTTGTGTGAATTCTACTTTCGGCTCAAAAGCAACTTTTTCCTCGGTTTTTAAAAAAGGTTCTGCTGTTCCTACGGTTGGTTCAAATGTATTTTTTACAACCTCGGTTGGAGTTTGTAACGGAGCTGTTATTTCGTTTTTAGGCTCGTCATCCAATGGTCTCACTGTACGCTCCGGAGCCTTCTCAAAACCCGTAATTGGTGATGATTGAAAGCCGGTTGCGATCAATGTTACACTCAATTTATCTCCCAACGTTGGATCATATCCATGTCCCCAAATCACATCGGCAGATGAACCAGCTTCGTCTTGGATGTAATCCGTGATGATTGTGATTTCGTCCATCAATACTTCTTTGTCGCCGTACGTGATGTTCAATAACACGTAGTTTGCTCCTTCAATATTGTTGTCGTTCAACAACGGTGAATTCATCGCTTGTTGCACACATTCCAATGCGCGGTTTTCTCCCTCTGCTGTTGCAGATCCCATGATCGCAGCACCAGAATCTTTCATAACCGTATTCACATCGTTGAAATCGACATTTACAGCACCCGTCACAGAAATAACCTCAGCAATTCCTTTTGCAGCAGTTGAAAGTACGTTGTCAGCCTGTGAAAAAGCATTACCGATTGTCAGGTTCCCCGTAATTTCACGCAAGCGTTCGTTGTTGATCACAAGCAATGTATCTACGTTTTGACGCATTCCTTCTAACCCTTCTTCGGCTTGTTGACGGCGCTTTCTTCCTTCAAATCCAAACGGTACGGTTACAATTCCTACGGTCAAAATACCCATTTCTTTTGCAACTTGTGCAATTACAGGAGCAGCACCAGTACCAGTACCACCGCCCATTCCTGCGGTTACAAACACCATTTTGGTATTGTTGCCCAAAAGTTCGCGGATTTCGTCGATGTTTTCAATCGCGGCATTTTTTCCAATTTCTGGAATTGCACCCGCTCCACGTCCTTCTGTCAAACTCAATCCCAATTGGATTTTGTAGGGTACAGGTGAAATGTCTAATGCTTGTCTGTCGGTATTACAAACGATGAAGTCAACGCCTTTGATGCCTTGATTATACATGTGGTTTACGGCATTGCTACCTCCACCACCAACTCCAATCACTTTGATGATTGAAGAAATGTCTCTTGGTAAATCGAATTCCATTTTGCTTTATTTATGTTGTTTATTGTTGTTTCTATGTTAATCTTCTTCTGAGAAGAATATTTTCCCTCGCTCGATAATCGAATCAAAAAACGATCCTTTCTTGTCTTGCGAATGGCCTTTTACTTTTGTTTTTTCAGCTGGCTTTGATGTCTCCGCTTTCTGCATGTTGCTTTTTTCTAGCGTTTCAAATCCTTTCAATACCAAGCCGATACCCGTCGAATACATTGGACTTGTCAAGTTCTCAATCGAATTTGAACTACCCAGATGTTCAGTAGGATATCCGATGCGTGTATCCATTCCAGTGATGTATTCAAACAATTGCGTCACGTGTTTCAATTGCGCTCCGCCACCGGTAACAACGATTCCACCAATGAGTTTCTTTTCGTAACCTGAATTGCGGATTTCGTAGTATACATGTTCGATGATTTCCTCCATGCGCGCTTGAATGATGCTTGCTAAGTTGCGCACTGAAATCTCTTTGGGGTTTCTTCCTTTCAAGCCAGGTATGCAAACAATCTCGTTGTCTTGACTTTCACTCGCCAATGCGGAACCAAATTTCATTTTTAGCTTTTCAGCTTGCGGTTTCATAATCGTGCAACCTTCTTTGATATCGTCGGTAATCACATTTCCACCAAACGGAATCACCGCTGTATGACGAATAATTCCTTCGTGGAAAATGGCAACATCTGTCGTACCTCCACCGATATCTACCAACACAATTCCAGCTTCTTTTTCCTCTTCTGAAAGCACTGCTTCTGCAGATGCTAACGGCTCAAGAATCGTCTCTTTCACTTCAAGTCCAGCACGCTGAACACATTTGTTGATATTCATTGCCGCAGCAACGTGACCAGTAATAATGTGGAAATTCGCCTCCAAACGCACGCCCATCATTCCGATTGGATCTTTGGTTGTTTGGTTGTTGTCAACAATGTATTCTTGCGGCAACACGTGGATGATTTCTTCTCCCGGTTGCATCGCCAAGCGGTACATATCGTCAATCAATGCATCGATGTCTTTTTGCGAAATTTCCGTTTCGATGTTTGTACGCGTATAAATTCCACGGTGCTGCAAACTGTGAATGTGCTGACCGGCAATACCTACATTGACTGAGCGAATAATTAAATCACCTTCCACGCGTTCTTGCGCTTCTTGGATGGCCAATTTGATAGACTGAACTGTTTTTTCGATATTCTGAACCATACCGCGAGCAACACCCAATGAGTCACTTTTGCCCATGGATAAAATCTCAATCTTGCCGTGCTCGTTTTTTGTTCCAACGAAACAAGCAATTTTCGTAGTTCCAATATCTAGTCCAACTATTACTGACATAATTTATCTTTTAATATCAAAAGCGCTCTTGCGAATTGCAACAACGACTTCGGTTTTAATTTTCTTTTTTCTTACAAACAATCTGTTTTTTGTATTTCAGATTGATTTCTTCGTATTTACTCCATCCTTCAAAAGGCAAACCTTCTTTGTAAAAGATGATTAACTTTTTGAATTTGTCTGCAACTTCTTCGTCACTTCGAGCGGTACCAAATACGATTCGTTGCCCTCCAACCTGCGGCACCAAAAGGAAATCACCGTTTTTTTGAAGGTGAATTTGACCAATCTGAGCAGACAAAAAGGGATCATTACAAACATAGTGTGAAATTCGATAGATATCATCTAAATCTCGAATACTTTTCAAGGTGTCATTGTTAATAATTTCCTCAACCGATTTTGAATTTTTTCGATCAGAAATATGGCCAGTAACTACCACAACTCGAGCCGTGTATAGATAAGATGGAGCCATCAAACAACCAAGCTCATCCAAGTAAAAATTTTCTCCGTAAACATTGAAAATTCGAGCAATCGGTTTGCGTATTTTTACATCGATATTCCACGTGTTTCCTAAATTAGCATACACTCTTGCTTCCTTGACCTCCGTCATGGTTTTGATGTAGTTTTCAATTTTCGAAAGTTCCAATTGCTCAAAGGTTTGTCCGGGATAAATGAATCCTTTGCGTTTCAGTCGGTCATACAATTCGTCTTCAGTTAGAAAAGCATTCTGACCATTTACTTCTACGAAAATTTCTGGCTTCAGTAATTCGGACGCTAATTGAGCATTTTTGCTCAACGTCAATGTCACAATCACTGCCAGTGAAAATGCAATCCAGAATCCTATTTTGAGCCATTTTTTCATCGTTGTCGAAATTTCAAAGGTTTACTTTTCCAAGTTGTGTTTCAACGTGGGAACAATTCGATCAATATCACCGGCACCAATCGTGAGTAAAACTCCGGAAGTTCGTTGGCTTAATAACGTGATCGCTTCGGATGGTAACAGTACTTTTTTATTTTCTACTGTGCACATTTCCAGCAAAGCGTCGCTCGTGATTCCAGGAATTGCCTCTTCGCGGGCTGGATAGATCGGAAGTAAAATCAATTCATCGAGCTGCGACAGTTCATGGGCAAATCCGTCCATAAAATCGCGTGTTCTGCTAAATAAATGCGGCTGAAAAACGCCCGTAATTGGAAGGGTCGGATACAACAGTTTGACAGAATCCACCAAGGCTTTGATTTCGGTTGGATGATGTGCATAGTCGTCAATATATACAAGTTGAGGCGTTTTAATCTGATACTCAAATCGACGTTTTACGCCTTTGAACGTTTTCAAGCCGTGTCGTATTTCGGCTTCTGAAAGTCCTAAGAACAAGCAAAAGGCGATGCATGCAAGTGCATTTTCTGCGTTGTGGATTCCGGGTAAACCGAGTTCAATGTCATCCCACTGTTTGTTTACGGAAACCATGTCCATGCAGAAAGTTCCGTTTTGTACACGTAGATTTTTACCGCAGAAGTCGGCAGTTTCTTCGATGGCATAGGTTTGAATCGGTGCTGTGGATTCTAAATCGATTCCTTTGCGTAGAATCAAAATCCCGTTGCTGGCGATGCGGTTGGCGTAGGCTTGAAAACCTGAAAGAAAGGTTTCAGCGTCACCGTATATGTCTAAATGGTCGGCGTCTGTCGACGTAATGATTGAGCCAAATGGCGATAATTGAAGAAATGATCTATCGAATTCATCGGCTTCAATTACCGTAAATTCAGAAGTTTGTGAAGCAACAAAATTGGAATTGAAGTTGGCTGATATTCCTCCTAAGAACGCGTTGCATTGCAAGTGCGATTCATGCAAGATGTGTGTCAACAGCGTACTTGTTGTCGTTTTTCCATGCGTTCCGGCTACCCCAAGTCCTTTCGATGATCGGGTGATCAATCCCAATGCTTCGGCGCGTTTGATGCACGTAAAGTTGTTTGTTTGGAAATAGCTAAATTCACCCAAGGTTTTGATCGCAGGTGTGTAAATGACCAAGGTCTCGTTTGGGTCTGCGTATGCCGTTGGAATCTGATCTCCCAAATCTTCGAAATGTACTGAAATTCCTTCTTTTTCCAGTGCATTCGTCAGGGGAGAGGGTGTTTTGTCGTAACCGCCAACTTGCAATCCTTTGAGATTGAAATACCTTGCAAGTGCTGACATTCCGATTCCTCCAATTCCGAGAAAGTAAATGTTCTTGTATGTTTCTAATCTTTTCATAATTCTAAAAATTCCTGCTCAGAAATTAGCGCTGTTTGCTCCGGTGTGACATATCGCATTGACGTGATCGCCTTGGTTCTTATGCGTTGCTTTTTGATCACAGCGCAATTCAAAGCAGCAAG
This sequence comes from Crocinitomicaceae bacterium, assembly GCA_008017065.1. Lineage (GTDB taxonomy): Bacteria > Bacteroidota > Bacteroidia > Flavobacteriales_D > Crocinitomicaceae > JAQVCM01. The sequence continues at coordinate 10,900 of SSGT01000126.1, read as the reverse complement.
AAAATGATCCTCTAAAAAATCTTGTGGCCCACAATGAATTTTGTTCCTCATTCTTTTTTACTTTACAACGGAACTTTATTTCTTGATCTGCTCCAGTTTGTCAACAATCTGTGCGCTCGCATTTGGTTTACCCAATTTCGCTATTGAATTGCTCAAGTCGTTCATTTTGACGTCGTCTTTCAGTAATTCTAGTGCGGTTGCGATTAGTGATCCTGCAGCTTCTGAATCTTTTACCAAAAGCGCTGCATTTTTTTCAACCAGCGCCATTGCATTTTTGGTTTGGTGATCTTCGGCAACATTGGGAGACGGAACCAAAATGGTTGGTTTACGGATCAAGCAGAGCTCAGAAACGGAAATTGCTCCTGCGCGCGAAATAATGACATCTGCAACCGCATAAGCTAAATCCATACGTGCGATGAATTCGTGCAGCAAGATTCCCGATGCATTTATGTGTTTCAATGTCTCGTTAACGCTAGAAAAGTAGAACTTTCCACATTGCCAGAGCACTTGAACATCTGCATTTTGAATGGATTCAATGCCTTTCAATACGCTTTCGTTTAAGGTTCGTGCCCCCAAACTTCCACCGATGATTAAAATTGTTTTTTTGGCGGGATCCAACCCGAAGTGTGTAATTGCGGCTTCTTTTTTACCCTCAATTTGTACCATTTCATACCGAATTGGATTTCCAGTCACGGTAATTTTATGCGCTGGGAAAAACTTTTCTAAGCCTTCATAAGCCGTGCAAATCGAGTTTACTTTTCCCGCGAGAATTTTGTTGGTCTTTCCTGGAAATGAATTTTGCTCTTGAATCAAGGTTGGGATTCCAGCGCTGATTGCTGCCCGCAGCGTAGGTCCGCTGGCGTAACCACCAACACCAACTACAACATCGGGTTTGAAATCTTTCAAGATGCGGGAAGCCATCCATAAGCTTTTAATTAGTTTAAACGGAAGCGCAAAATTTGATAGCGTGAGTTTGCGTTGAAGTCCTGCGATCGGCAAACCGATGATGTTGTAGCCCGCTGCAGGAACTTTTTCCATTTCCATTTTGCCCAACGCTCCGACGAAGAGAATTTCCGCATTCGGGTTCCGTTTTTTTATTTCATTGGCTATAGCGAGGGCTGGGAAAATATGTCCGCCCGTTCCTCCTCCTGAGATAATGGCACGATTGATCATGATACAAATGCGTTTTCTTTTTCTGTTTTTTCTTCTTGTGGCTGTTGTCTTGTTGCGATACTTTGTACAATTCCGATGGCGATACACGTCATAATCAACGCAGATCCTCCCATGGCGAGCAGTGGCATGTTTTGTCCCGTTACTGGAAAAACGCCTGTACATACAAGCATATTGACAGTAGCTTGCGACAACAATAGAATTCCAATTCCCAGCACGGTATAGGTTTCAAAAAGTTTATCCGATTTGAGCGCAATTCGGATCATGCGGTAGAGCAGAATCATGTACAACATGACGAGTATGAAGGCTCCAATCAAGCCAAATTCTTCAACGAAACTGGCAAAAAAGAAATCGGCATAGGCTTCGGGAACGTATTCTTTCACCTTTCCTTCTCCTGGACCTTGGCCGATGATTCCACCGTTGAAGATTCCCAATTCCGCATTTTTTGCTTGCGCATTGTCGACCACCAAAATTTCGTCGGGGACTTCTGGCTTCATTTCGAAACGACTCAATATACGGTTTTCCCAAGTTTGGTAACGCGGTAATAAATTGAGATCGGGAAGAGCTTTGTGCGTAACGATAACAAAAGCAAAAAGCAGTATCCCGCCACCCACGAGCGTGAATATTTTTCCAAACGGAACTTTGCCGAGAAACAAGATCACCAAACAAATCGCAAACACGATTGCAGCTGTCGAGAAGTTGTCTTTGACGATCAATCCACAGATGAGAATAATCGGGAACATGATGGGCCAAAACCCGTCTTTCCACGAGTTTAATTGGTCTTTCTTTTTGACCAGCAGTCGTGAAATGTAAAGAATCAGAGCGAGTTTCGCGAAATCCGATGCCTGAAATGTCAATCCAATGAATGGAATCGGAATCCAACGACCTGCGCCATTAACGCGTGTTCCAAAGAACATCGTGAAAATTAGCAATCCGATGGAGATGTAGAATGAAAACCGGGCTAATTTTGAAAAATAAATGGGATCTTTTTTGTGTACCCAATACATCGCTGCGAAAGCAATTATGACGTACACGAAATGTTTGAGCAAGTATTTCATCGGAGTTCCGCCCTCCATTTTCACCAAGATGGGAACGAAACTGTAAACACTTACCAACGAGAAAGCGAGCAAAAAAAGCGTGATAATCCAGATTACTCCGTCACCTTTGAGATGTTTTAAGTACTTTTTCACTGCTTAGAGTTGATGTAAATTGAGAAAATCCTCAAATTGCTTTTTGCGTGATTCGCTCGTTCCGCCAGAAGCGGTAAACAAAAACACGGCATTTTTTTGTTTGAATGTGCGAATGAATTCAAAGATATCCTGGAACTCAGTTGTGCCTAGCACGTTTTTGATGGACTGCATTGCGCCCGCGGGCATTTCGATTTTTCCGGAATCGTACACGCAGAGGGTTTGCAAATTCGACCAAACATCAGGCGACGCGTTCAACAATTCGGAAATGGTTGCATGGTTTCCAAACCAGATCACTGGAAACGGGAATGACGTGAGTGTATTCTCCAATTCATAGCCACTCGGGTTGTACCATGTAAACACATCCATTCCCCACAGTTTCCCGTGTGGACGAAGTGAACTTTTTTCAACCTGCTGAAGATTGTGTTGTCTTGCTTGCAGTAATTGTTCTCCCGATTGGATTGTATGTTTTGTTTGCTTTTCCATTTCGCACAGTTAAATGCATTACAACGCTCTGACCGCAGCTTTGAATTGGTTTCCTCTGTCTTCGTAGTTTTCGAATAAATCGAAACTAGCGCAGGCAGGAGAAAGTAAAACCGTTTCGTCCTTTGTTGCCAAACGGTATCCGTATGCAACCGCTTCCATCGCTGAATTGGCTTCAACTATTGTTTCTACCATACCACCAAAAGCATCGATTATTTTTTGGTTTTCAGTCCCCAAACAAATGATTGCTTTTACTTTTTCGCGAACCAATTCTGTCAACTCGCTGTAGTCGTTTCCTTTGTCTACGCCACCGACGATCCAAACCGTTGGACGTTCCATACTTTCCAACGCAAACCACGTAGAATTTACGTTTGTTGCCTTTGAATCATTGATGAATTCGATGCCGTGTACTTTTGCAACAAACTCCAAACGGTGTTCTACGTTGACAAAATCACTGAAACTTTCGCGCACTACATCTTTTCGGATGTCTAAAATTCGAGCTCCTAAGCCGGAAGCTAACGTATTTTGGGTGTTGTGCTTACCCTTTAATGCTAAATCGTGGATTGACATGGTGAATGTTTCGTTTATGTTTATTGTTATTTGTTTTTCATCTGCAAAAGCGCCTTGCTTTTGTATTTCGTGTTGAATTGAAAAAGGGGCAAGCTGTACATCCAACTTTCGCTTTTCAATTTCTCTTACAATTGTCTCATCGTCTGCATTGTAAATGAACCAATCGTTTTTGTTTTGATTTTGCAAAATGCGGAATTTGGAATTCACGTAGTTTTGCATTTCGTAATTGTATCGATCCAAATGATCGGGTGTGATGTTCAACAACATCGCTATATCGGCTTTGAATTCATACATGTTGTCTAGTTGAAATGAACTCAATTCCAACACATACCAATCAAAATTCTCGGTAGCCACTTGTTTGGCAAAGCTTTTCCCAATGTTACCCGCTAAACCTACATTGAATCCTGCTTTTTTTAGAATGTGATAAGTCAACATGGTAGTCGTCGTTTTCCCGTTGCTTCCCGTGATGCAGATGGTTTTTGCAGTCGAATAATATCCTGCAAATTCGATCTCGGAAATGATCTTCGTTCCTTGTTGAATCAAGGTTTGAATCAACGGAATTTTATCTGGAATTCCAGGCGATTTCACTACCAAATCTGCATCCAAAATCTCAGAAGTGGTGTGTTTTCCTTCTTCCCAGCGCACCGCCAGTTCGTTCAATTCCGTTTGAAATTCCGGTTTGATCGTTCCGAAATCAGACACAAAAACATCCCATCCTTTTTGAAGGGCGAGCACAGCTGTGCCAACACCGCTTTCGCCGGCGCCAAGAATGACTAATTTTTTGCCTTTTCCTTCCATTATCTCAGTTTCAAGGTTACAATGGAGATTACGGCTAACAGGATGGAAACAATCCAGAAGCGCGCGACAATTTTTGCTTCGTGAATTCCCTTTTTCTGGTAATGATGATGCAGGGGTGCCATTAAAAAGATGCGTCTTCCTTCGCCAAATCGTTTTTTGGTCAATTTGAAATAGCCCACTTGCAAGATTACCGAGAGGTTTTCAGCGAAGAAAATTCCGCACAACACGGGAATCAACAACTCTTTCCGAACGGAGATCGCAAACACAGCAATGATTCCACCCAGTGCCAAACTTCCGGTGTCACCCATGAATACTTGAGCAGGGTAGGAGTTGTACCACAAAAATCCAATACACGCGCCAACAAAAGCGGATATGAAAATCACCATTTCTTCGGCGTATGGAATGTACATCACATCCAGGTAATCTGCGAAGCGTACATTCGAGCTCACGTAGGCAAATACCGCCAGTGCAATTCCTATAAATGCGGATGTCCCTGTTGCCAATCCATCCAAACCGTCGGTCATGTTTGCTCCGTTGGAAACGGCGGTCACAATGAAAATGACAATAGGGATGAATAACATCCAACCGTAGGATTTGTTGGTATCACCGATCAACCAGTTGTAATTGAATTCGTTTCCTTTAAAAAAGGGAACGGTAGTCGTCATGTCGCGGGTTTCAATCCACATGTAGTTCGAATCTTTGGAGAATTCAGAATGCTCGTTGCTGACAATGGTCTCGTCTTGCGTAAGTTGATGCGTCACGGGAACTTTTTTGTGAACACGAACATCGTTGTTGAAGTATAAAATACATCCCACGATTATCCCAACGCCAATTTGTCCTACCACTTTGAATTTTCCTTTTAAACCTTCTTTGTTCTTTTTGAAAACTTTGATGTAATCATCTAAAAAGCCGATAAGTCCGAGCCAAACGGTTGATAAGAGCATCGTTACAACATACACGTTGTGTAGTTTTGCAAACAACAATGTGGGAATGATAATGGCGCTCAAAATGATGATTCCTCCCATAGTTGGTGTGCCTGATTTTTCAATTTGACCAGCCAAACCAAGGTCTCTTACCGTTTCACCGATTTGTTGTTTTCGTAAAATGGAGATCAACTTTTTACCAAAAATAATGGAAACAATAAGTGATGTAATCAATGCCAATGCGGCACGAAATGAAATGTACTGGAACAATCCTGCTCCTGGAAAATCTAAGGTGTCTAAATAATCAAATAAATAATACAGCATATTTTCTGGTATTTATCGAGTGATTTTAATCACTTCTCGAGTTTTTTAAATAGTTCAGTGACAATTTTTAAGTCGTCGAAATCGTGTCGCACTCCGTTTACTTCTTGGTACTTTTCGTGACCTTTTCCAGCAATCAGAATGATGTCGCCTTTTTCAGCCATCGCGCACGCGGTTTTGATGGCTTGTTCTCTGTCCAAAATGGTCAGCGTTTTCTTGAAGTGTTGTCCTTCCACACCGGTCATCATCTCGTTCAGGATTATTTGTGGGTCTTCTGTTCGCGGATTGTCGGTCGTCAGAATCACTTTATCGCTCATTTCGCATGCGATCTGCGCCATGATTGGTCGTTTGGCTTTGTCGCGATCGCCTCCGCAACCTACAATCGTGTAGACAGTTTCATTGTTTGTGCGGATGTTGCGAATCGTTTTCAATACGTTTTCCAGGGCATCGGGTGTGTGTGCATAATCTACAATCGCTATCACACCACCATTGCTTCGAATGTATTCAAACCGTCCTTCCACCGATTCCAACTTGCTGAGCACAGTCATCACTTCGATTTTGTCTTGACCTAATAGCTGACTGATTCCAAATACAGTCAACAAGTTGTAGGCGTTAAAATCACCGATCAGTCGCGACCACAATTCAGTTCCAGCGAGGTTCAATACCAGCCCTGAAAATTGATTTTCAATCACTTTTGCTTTGAAATCTGCTGGACTTTTCAACGCATAGGTGTATTTCTTTGCCTTTGTATTTTGCAACATGACCATTCCGTTTTTGTCGTCGAGGTTGGTCAACGCAAACGCGTCAGCAGGTAATTCATCAAAGAATCCTTTTTTGGCTTCGATGTATGCTTTGAATGTACCGTGGTAATCCAAGTGATCGTGCGTAATGTTCGTAAACGCAGCTCCTTCGAAGCGCAATCCAGCGATGCGATGTTGTGCAACGGCGTGCGAACTCACTTCCATGAAGCAGTGCGTGCATCCCGCTTCCACCATTTCTGCCAGCAGTTGATTCAGTGCGACAGGGTTGGGTGTTGTGTGCGTGGATGGAATCTCGGTGTTGCCAATTTTGTTAACAACCGTCGAAATCAATCCACACGTGAATCCCAATTCCATGTATAATTTGTGGAGCAATGTTGTTGTTGTCGTTTTTCCATTGGTACCTGTAATTCCAATCAATTTGAGTGAATTACTTGGCTCACCAAAAAACAGCGATGCCATCATACCGAGTGCTTTCGATGTGTTTTCTACCACAACGAGCGTTACATGTGCAGGAACTTCAACGGCTTTTTGTGTGACCAAAATATGGCAACCCTGTTCAATCACGGTTGGAATGTATGCATGTCCGTCTGCGGTGGTACCTTGGATGGCAACAAACACGCTTCCAGCTTTTGCGGCACGAGAATCGAAAACGATCTCCTGCACATCGACAGACGTATTCCCTTGCACTGAAATCAAGGAAATCCCGTAAAGTATGTCTTTTAATTGGTGTTGCATTATTCTAAAATTATTTCAATCAAACCTCCTTTGTATGCGGGCGAGCCTGCTGGCACTGTCTGCTTTACCACGGTTCCAACGCCGTTGATGATGACATGCATGCCCGTGTTTTCAATTAGATAAACGGCATCTTTCGCTGACATTCCGATTACGTTTGGCACGGAATTTTTCGAGATAGTTCGGCGGAAGAAGTCTATTTTATCGGCGTCAGCTTTGGTATTTACCCATTCATTTTGTTCGTTTTGTGTATAGGGGATGTTTAATTTTTTGAGAATGATTTTTAAATCGTGTGCGTTGCCGTTTTTAGAAATTGGCGCATCGTATTTTCTATTTTTCTTCACGTTGATGGCTCGATGGTATTTCAAGCTCGTTGCATATACTTTGTTGGCAATTGCAGAAAACACAGTACCCGAAACCGTTGATCCGTAGATGTTCTCGCCGTTTGCGGTAACTGAAACAATGCATGAGTAAATTGGACTTTTTACCGGGAAATAGCCCACAAACGATGCTAAATAGCGTTCTTCTCCTTTGTCGCCATAGCGTAAATCGTCGTTCAAAATACGTGCAGTTCCTGTTTTTCCAGCGATTTCAAAATAGGACGATGTCAAATTGCGTCCAGTACCATTTTTCATTACGCCTTCCAAGCACGATTTCAAGATGCGAAGCGTTTTGTCGCTGCAAATTTTCTGTTTCAACACCACTGGCTCAAACTGCTTCACGACTTCTGTCCCTCGTCGGATTTCTTTCACAAATTGTGGCTTCACAAACTTACCATTGTTGGCCACAGCGTTGTAGAGCGCCAAGGTTTGCATCGGTGTTTGTTGCACTTCGTATCCAATCGACATCCAAGCAATCGAACCAGCCCACCAATTTCTGGATCCTGGAACATACATTGTTGGCTTCGCTTCGCCTTCTAAGTCCAGTCCCAACGGTTGATCGATTCCAAACGATTTAAGTCGCGCGACAAATGCATCGGGTTCGTCGCGGTATGCGCGGTGGATCACTTTTGAAATTACATTCGAAGACTTTTCAAACGCTTGTTTAATCGTGATTCTACCGTAGTTTGCACCATGTGCCTCGGATAGTGTTTTGGTGTAGAATGTGTATTTCGGTTGCGCCAAAACGGTATCCGTTATTTTGATTTTGTCGTCTTCCAATGCAGCCATCAACGAAAACAGTTTGAACGTTGACCCAGGAACTTCTTTGGTCCCGATGGCGTGGTTGTAGAGTTCGTAGTACTCACCGTCGCCCGCTTGCGTGAGGTTGACGATGGCTTTTACGAATCCCGTTTTTACATCCATCACAATCACTGATCCGCTTTTTGCATTGTGTTTTTTCAATTGGCGATTCAATTCCGTGTGTGCTACTTCCTGAATTTCTTTGTCAATCGAAGTGACGATGTCGGCACCATCCACGGCATCTTTTACGATTTGCCCCGTTTTTTTCCAACCCGTTGAAATGCGTTGTTCCACTTCTTCGCCTGCTTCACCTACCAAGTATTCGTGAAAAGCACCTTCGATTCCGACGCGGAGCTCTTTTCCGTTGCGTGTTGCTGCTTGGTAGTAGCCGATTGTACGCTTCAAGATTTCGCCATGCGGGCGTTTTCGAATGATGGTTTCGTCCGTGTCAATGATTCCTCCTTTGTAACGTCCTAGTTTAAAGAGTGGAAGTTCATTGATTTTACGTCGTTCGGCGTTTGTAACCTTTTTCTTAATTAGTAAATAGCGCGACTTGCGAGCTCTTCCTTGACGAATGTGGTTCTCGTATTCTTTGGAACTCATTTCTGGAAAAAGCTGTGATAATCCGCGGCTTAAATCGGTTACGTACCGGTCGAAATTTTCTTGACTTGGAACCATCGGGTCCATGTAAATGTCGAATTTTGAAACCGATGTCACCAAAGGCGTTCGGTTGATGTCGAGCACTTCGCCCAAACGTGGTGTGCGCTTAACAATACGTGTCGGAATTTTTTCAACGGGTGTTTCAAATACATTCGTCACTCCCTCCGATTGAATCGAAACGACTTTAAAAACGACAATAATCATCGCAACAGCAAACCCGAAATAAACCAGGTATGCTCTCCACAATATGTCTTTTTTTTCGCTCACTCGTTAGTCTTTTTGTTTGATTCGTATCACTTTCGCTGGGTTGGTTGTCTCTTTTAATCCGCGCGGACCAAGTTGTTCAACCAATTCACTTCTTCTTGTTTCTTCCTCTAATTTTGCCTTTGCTTCCACAAATTCAGCGGATGTTGCATCCAATTGTTTTTGTGCCGTATCGATTTCTTTCACCAAGTTTTTAGCGTAGTATCCTTTTCCAATCAACATGAGCATCAAAAACAGCAGAAAGAACACAAAGGGTAAATTGTTGACCACAAACTCTTTCGCCAAATAATCTCCGTTTAGGATTTGGACAAATGCGTTCGCTTTCAGTTTTTTTCCCGACTTTTTTGCGGGCTGCTTTTTCGCTTTTTCTTGTTCAGCAGCCTCTTCTTTTTGAATATATTCATTCATGGTTTTTGACTGCTATTCTAAGTTTGGCACTTCGTGCTCTTGAATTTTTTTCAATTTCTGCTTCCGTTGGCGTGATCGGTTTGCGTGTGATTTCAGTCAACGGCTTGAGTACGTTTCCGTAAAAATCTTTTTCGATCGATCCGTCGAGATGGCCACGTTTCATGAAGTTTTTGACCAAGCGATCTTCCAACGAGTGGTAAGACATTACAACCAATCGTCCGTCGTTCTTCAATACTTCTGGACACTGCAATAGGAATTTCTCCAAAACGTCCATTTCGTTGTTGACCTCAATGCGAAGCGCTTGAAAAACTTGGGCAAAAAACTTGTGGTCTTTGAATTTAGGAGCAATCGGTGCCAAGGCTTCCATGAGTTCACCCGTTGTTTGAATTGGCGCTTTTTGGCGTGCTCTGCAAATGGTTCCCGCGATTTTTCCAGGAGAAGTTAATTCGCCGTATTTCCGCAAGATTTTGATTAATTCTTCTTCTTCGTACTCGTTGACAACGTTGAATGCAGAGAAATCACCGCTTTGATTCATACGCATATCGAGCGGGTCGTTGGACCGAATCGAGAAACCGCGGTTTCCTGCGTCGAATTGATGCGACGAGACGCCTAAATCTGCCAAAATCCCATCCACTTTGTCGATTTTCAGCATGCGCAAATGGTTTTTCAAAAACGAAAAATTGGAAGCGATGAAATGAAAATTGGGTGCTTCCCACGCATTTTTGGCAGCGTCTGGATCTTGATCGAAAACGATCAACTGTCCTTTCGGGGACAGGTGTTTGAAAATTTCACGCGAATGACCGCCACCTCCAAAAGTGACGTCAACGTAAATTCCGTCTGGGTGAATATTCAATCCATCCAAACAAGGCTGTAACATTACAGGAACGTGGTAAACTACTTCTTCTTTATTCGTCATCTCCTAAATCACCCATTACTTCATCCGCCAAATCAGCGAAGTCCGCCATGTTGCCTTCGATCAATTCGAAGTACTTGGTTTTGTCCCAAATCTCTATGCGGTCATTATAAGCAATGAGCATCACGTCTTTGTCCAAGCCAACGCGTTCCATGTGTGTTACAGGAATCAGTATTCGTCCCGCACTGTCCAGCGACAATGCTTTTGCTCCTTGGTGGAACAAGCGGTAGAACATTCTGTTTTTGGGCTTGAACAAATTCATTTTTGACAGTTTTTCACTCAACTTTTCCCATTCATTCATCGGATAAAGTGTCAAACAGTCCTCAAAACCTTTGTTTAGCATAAAATTTTCTTGGGCAGCAGGAGAAAGCTGTTTCCTCAAACTTGAGGGAAACAAGAAACGTCCTTTGACGTCCAACTTCACTTCATATTCTCCTACTAAACCTGCCATAACGGTAATAATGGGTAAAAATAAGGAGAAAATTTCCACTTTTTACCACCTGTGATTACTATGTTGATAACTTCTTAC
>SSGT01000202.1 GCA_008017065.1 Crocinitomicaceae bacterium | reverse complement strand
GATATCCTCTTTGTTTGAGTTGAATTTGTGTGCTTTATTTTACTTGATTTGCTTTATCACGTGCTTTTTCCATAATACCATCTGCTTTTTGATTGGCTTCATTTTCGACTTTTACGGCTTTTTCCTCTGCCTCTTTATTTATTTTTTTCGCTGCGATTTCAGCTGCTTTTTTCTTCAATGGATTATTTCCAGCTTCGTCCATCAGTTTTTGAGCTTGTTTTGCACCTTCAGCACGAATTTGATCGGCTGCTTTTTTGCCTTCGGCTTTTACTTTATCTGCTTGCTTTTGCCCTTCCTCCAAGATTTCTTGTTTCTTTTTATTCAAATCTTCACGAACTTCTTGTACTTTTTCATTCACAACAGCTTTTACAGAGTCTTTACCTTTATTGATGGCATCTTTTGCAGCATCTTTGACGGCATCTTTCATGTTTCCTGTCAATTTCATGACCTGTTCTTTCAAATCGGTTGTCACTTTTGGATCTTTCATTTTCCCGATCACTTTCACGTTTACAGGGATGAATGCAGGAAGTTCTTTGAGTTGAATTTTGGGTGTGATGCCGTTTACTTTTTGAATACTGTTTTCAATCAGTTTCATCATGCTCGCCGGGATTTCCTCTTTGGGTAAATTCATTTTTAAGACGTAATCAATGTCTTGTTCAAGCGAGGAACTTCCACTGACATTTGTTACGATGTTGCCCAATTTTACGTTGAATGGAGTCAAGGAAACTTTCCCATCGGAAAACTTAAATTTAGTACTTACATTTTTCAATGTTTGATTGGCTAATTTGTCCATTTTCAATTCGGAGCTAATCTTTTTGAGCGGCTCGAATCCAGAGATCGTCACGGAGTTGGTGAACAAGTCTCCTGCACCTGTCAAACTTGAATAAATCGGTTCGAAATCGGGTTTTAAGAACGAATGCATATCAAATTTTGACGTAATTTTTCCTTGTGCGTATTTTGCAATCGGAGCTAGTTTTTCGATTGTGACGAAATTTTTCGCCAATTCAGCGATGTCCAATTCTTTTAAGTCATAACCAAAATCAATTTTTGGTTTCTCGTGATTCAAGGTGTTGTAGCTACCTTTCAAACCAACTGTTCCTCCCATGGTGTTCATGGTCAAGTTATTCAACGAAGCTACTTCTTCTTTCATTCCAACATTTCCGCGGATATTTTTAATATCCATGTTGTTGTATCGAAGTGTGTTGATGTTGGTGTTGAGATTGAAATCAATGTTATCTGGAATTAACAACGGTTCGGATGAAGTTGTTTCCGTTGGAGTTTCTGCTGTTGTCGACGAACTTGTTGTCGTTCCCATCAATTCATCTAAATCCAGTTTATTGCTTGTGAAATTGAATTTTCCTTTCAATAAATCATCTTCCGAACCGAGGTAGTAACCCAAGTAATTGTCGATTGTTCCGTTTGCTTGGAAATCACTTTTACCCATTTTTGCATCCAGGTTTTCAAGTGCTAGATTTTTGGGGGAGAAGCGAAACAACATGCTTTTGATATTCACTTCGTTTGGTAAATCAGCCGATTTGTAGAGCATTTCGTTTAATTGTAGCGTTCCTGTTGCATTGAATTCTTCGTAGCGTTCTTTTTCGATCGAACTCATGCGGCCATCAAGCGAAACATCTGCATTTAATTTACCATTGTAGGATTCACCTTCAGCCAATGGAATCACTTGTCCGAGTGTTGCGAGGTTGACATTTGCCAAGATCGAAGATTTGATCGCTGGATCAGACATCGGATTTCTCATTTTTAGATTCGCATCAAGCGTATTTCCAACAAAATCTGCATGGAATTTATCTACATCAACAGTCATTAAATCCAAGTTGGAGCCTCCTGCGAATTTTGATCCTGCTTTCAAGGCAATGTTATTGATCGACTTGGGGAGGTCTGGGTATTTGATTGAAGCGTTGTCTACTGAAATGCCAGCGTCCCAGCCAGGCATGTTTTTGTCGTCCAAAATACCTTTTACTTGTGCGTTCATCGACAGATTTCCTTTCGTAACCATACTTTCATAGCCTGATTGGTAGAATGTTGGGATCAGTGAGAGAAAATCCTTGAAAGTTGCTTTAGACGCGTTCAATTTCAAATCCATGTTGTCTTTATTTTCCAACATTTCGTAGAATCCATCAAACGATAGTTTCAAGGCGTTCAATTCTAACGCATTCTCTTTCAATGTAAATTTCGAAGATTTTTCCGAAAATTCCATGAGTAGGTTGGCTACCAAGTTGGTTTTTACTTTGTTTAAGTACGACAATCCTTCCATTTCAAAGGTCATTTCGTCCATGGATGTTGTCGTTTCAAAATCAATGACGTCAGCCGTTAAGTCTCCGGTTCCTTCGTGATTCATGTTTTTCAATACCGCCAGCATGTCGCTTTGTTGATCGTCGTAGCGAATTTGCGCATTGGAAATCGAATATTCTTGCAACGATAACTTGAAAGAAGAAGGTTCTTTGTCTTCCGGGGTTTTGATCGAATCTGGTTTCATGATATCGTAGTTGGCTGTACCATCTTTGAGAATGCGCACGTCGAATGTTGGTTCTTCCAACGAAATGCCTTTGATCTCTACTTTATCTCCACCTACAACACTCCAAAAATCAACATGTGCGTTGAATCGCTTGATATCTGCTAATTTCACTCCTTTGAATTGGTCTTTTCCAGTAACGGTTACGCCGTCAAAACGCGCCGTCATGTGCGGAAATGTACTGATAAACGTGAGGTCAAAATCTTCGACACCGACATCAGCAAGCAACATTTTGTTGACTTCTTTCAGTGCCATTTCTTTCAATTCATTTTTGAAAAAAATTGGAATGAGAATAAGTGCAACAATTAGTAAAAGGAAAGTAATTCCGGACCATTTTAAAATTCTTCGGAAGAGACTTTTTTTCTTTTTTTCTTTTTGAGCCATACGGATGGAAATTAAAGTTGATTTTACGATATTTGTACAACTAGGAAACGTGTCTTAGTTGATATTATTTACCAAATGCTAAATTAATGGAATTCTCTCGATTTTTTTCAATCCTTACTATTTTATTGTTTGTTAACACTTTCGCTATTGCACAAATTGAATCGGGAAAGGTGACAAAACCGGTTCAAAAACCAAGCCAAGAGCAAAAAAAACCTGTAAAAGACGTGAATTATACACCCGCCTCTGTGTTGTATGTTGGTGGTGGAGTCGGAAGTACTTTTCGAAGTTTGACTATCAATGAGGGATTGTTTGCAAAACCATTGGGTGAGCGTGCCAACGAAGAGTCGACCATTGTTGGCGCCGCTTCAGTAGGTATTCGCAACCGGATCTCACGGTCTTTTTTCCTGGATTTTGGTTTGGCGTATGCTTCCAACGGTGAACGCTATTCTTTTTCAGGAACTGACACGAGTCATACATACCGAACGGTTTATAATCATTTAGCGATTCCGCTTAAGGTACAGTATGTTGCTGGAAAACGAGTGAAGTTCATCGGTGGATTTGGAGTTCAGCCTCAATTGTTTTTATCTTCGAATCGAAAATCTTCGTGGGTAGATTCTGAAAACATAGAAAGTACGGCTACCGAAAAATTGAATAAAACGATGAATTTTTTCACGCTTTCAGCAATTGCGAATGCTGGAATTGAATGGCAAGTAGGCGCCATGACAAGTATTTATTTGATGCCTGAATTTCGTTATCAACTCACGAATTCATATACCAAACAATCGCCATATATCCACACTGGTATTTATTACGGTGTTCAACTTGGTTTGTCTTTCGGATTGAATTAAAAAAGCATTAAATCGAATTCGAATCCATGTGATCGTTGTAGTCTGACAGTTTTTGATCGGAATCGTAGTAGAAAATCATTACTTGTGCAATATCACGCAGGAAATCAATTTTACCGACTTCAAAACGGTTGATTTTAAGTCCAATTCGTTTTTCCAAATCGGCTTTCATTTCTTCGTATTTATCTGGAGTTATCAAGTCGATACGTTCGTACACAACGGTTTTGCGCGTTTCGTGTTTCAAGAGCCACAAGTATTCCAACCCAAACGTGATTGCAATCAACGTAAAGTTCATCAAGGCCATTTCAGCAATACTGATTTTATTGGAAGCCAACGAGTTGATTACACTGATTCCGATAATCATGAACAAATAAGTCATTTCCTTGATTTCGATCGCATCGGTACGGTAACGTAAAATTCCAAAAATGGCAAACAAACCCAATCCCATTCCGGTATCGATGTCTAATTTTTTCAATCCGAAACAAATTAAAAACGTAATCGTACCGATTAGGTAATACGTAAAAAGATAATCTTTTCGCTTCGTTTTTGGGTAGTAAAGTAAACGAATCAAGATGGTCATCGCTGTTAAATTGACCGCTAATCTAAAAATCAACGAATAGAAATCTTCGTTAAACCACTGAAATTCAAGAAGTGAAGCGGATTCCGCTTTCATTTTTAGAGATAAAAAAAGACTAAGTAACATGGGCATTGATTGATTTTAATTTGATTAATTTTTCTTTGAATCGGTTGTATTTCAATTGATTCTTTCCATACAGTTCGATCGCACCGATACAGTATTTACTGAGGCGATATGGTCTGATATTTTGTTTTTTCATCAACTCATAAAAAGCTGATTTACGGTTGACATTGTTTTGTTTTAATTCTGCAATGACTAGGTTTTTGAACACATAGTCTTCATTTTCCCAATAGAAATGTAAATCAAAATCCAATGTTAATCGCTCTTCGTCGAGCTTATTTACCAAGGTGATTCTTCGAAAAGAATTCCACAATTTAGCTTGAATTTCGGGACTATTCACACGGTGCTTGAGCAAAAATTTCAACTGATGTTCATTGAGTTTATGATTGAATCCTTCGGTTAAAATTCTTTTTTTGTCAGTTCGCCCTTTTTGTTTGTGTTTGATTTCTAAAAAAAACAAATTGGATTCTACGTATTTGCGAATGCGAACTTTGAATCGATTCGTTTTTCCGTTGTGATGGTCCATGTAGAAAGAAAAAGTTGGACTGTCAAAATACAAACTTTCGTAACTCGGAATCCGGTTTTCGAGGATTTCAAGAATTTTGTAGTCCTTGGTCAAACTTGGCAAAAGTGTTTTGAATTTTTCAAAGCTAAAGGCGAATTTGGTATCTACACGGTTCATCAATTTAACACCATCCATTTCCGCAAGGGTAATTGGTTCAAATTCTTGTGTGATTTCGTGAATAGCTTTCATGTACTAGAACTCAAAGTTAACCGTTTGTGAATATTAAACAACTATTCAGGTCATTTTTTCAGATGAAATGAGCTGTAAAATTGTTTATAAAGTCGGTTTGTACAAAAAAACGCCATCCGGAAATGAATTCGAATGGCGTTTCAATTTTTAAAAAAGAAATTATTTTACTTGAAATTGAATTACTTGTTTGTTGATACCATCACCAATTTGAAGTAAGTACATACCAGACGCGATGTTTTTCGTTGGAATCAAAACCAAGTTTGAACCACTCGCCGCTTGAATCATTTCTTGTTGAACTTGTTTTCCTAACAAATCTGTTACAACTAAGTAAACTGTTTTCGCATTGACTGCGTCAAAACTGATGTTCAACTCACCTTCCGCTGGATTTGGGAATACATTCAATTTATCCACCACATTGTTGATTTCATCCACACCAAGAACGATGTCATTTGAAGGTGTACCAGGATAAATATTGATGTCGTCTAGGTAAACATTGTTACCTCCTGAAGCATCAAAACGGAATTTAAAGCTGAAATTTTCCACCCAATATTGACTTGTTACATTGGTCATGTGAACCGTTGTCCAATCAGCTGCAGTTGGAGTCCAAGCAGTAGTTGCGACTTGTCCAGACAAACTTGTACCACTAATCGTTTTACGCTGTTGCCACGAATCTCCACAATCTCCGGTTAAGAATACTTTCAAAATTTCACTGTTTCCAGATGCTTTTTTGCGGTAAGCATAACGGAAACTCATCGTCACGTTCGTTGCAGCAGTAATGGAAGACAAATCGATTGGTCCAGAAATGAATTCGTCGTAGCTCGATCCAGTTTGTGTAAAATTAGCCAATTTTAAACTGTTTGTTCCTGTTGATCCAGCCGTATTAGTCAAACTCCAAGCGGGTGATGCAGGTGCTGAATTGACAACTGAAAACCATGATAAATCAGACGTTTGTGAGAATCCTTCAAAACCTTCGTAATATGGAATGTTCACTCCTGAAGGAAGTACGGTAATGAAAGCGGTTTTGTTTTCTGTAATTGAAACAGAACCATCAGTCGCTGTTAGTGTTACTGCATAAGTTCCAGGTGTATTGTACACAACCGTTGGGTTTTGTTCCGTTGATGTTGCAGGAACTCCGCCTGGGAATGACCAAGTCCAACCGTTTACCACGTTGAAAGAAGCATCGTTAAAAGTGACAGATTCACCAGCACAAACGGTTTGTTTTGGAACCGTAAAGTTAGCCGTACATAAATACATATTTCCATCTGCTCCAACTGCTGTCAAATTGGCTGCTGTCCAGAGGTTATTTCTCCCTGTTCCTGTTGCAACCAAAGCTGCACGCGCATACGCGCTTTTTGTCCTTGAGAAAACATTTTAGAACAATACGAATAGTCCATGTAATTTTCAACATTTGCTCTTGGTCCACAGAAGTTTTCATTCAATGCACAAGAAGTCACTCCACGCGTTTCAGGCGTATCGTTCACTTGATCTGATCCACAGCCAACACCTGGATTGTTGTCGCCTCCCCACGTGTGACTTAAGTTCAACCAGTGACCAACTTCGTGTGTAAGAGCTCGGCTCGAAGTAACAGAACTTGTACCAATAGACCCTAAATAATTGTGCAACATGAAAATTCCGTTGAAATACATGTTGGTTGCTGAAAATCCAGGATTGAAAGTATAACCTGCTGCTCCACCAATTTCATCTGCAATAAAAACATTCAAGTATTTGTTGGGTGGCCATTGTCCATTGTAAACGTTGTTTCCGTTCACAATCGCATTGACTTGCGCAGATCCACTTGAACCGTCAGAAGTTAACGCACTAACCGTTCTTGTAATTCCATTGAAACAAGTACCGTTTGGAGCTTTGGTCGCCAACACAAACTCGATTTCGATGTCTGCTGGCGTACACGTAGCGTTTGGATTACTTGCTTTGAAATCGTTATGTACGTTTAATGCATCCGTGTTTAACAAACGATAATCGCGATTCAAAATCGCAAAAGCATCCATGATTTGTTCGTCACTGATGTTCTCCGTTCCATTGTTGTGCAAAACGTGAAAAACGATTGGAATTTTGTAAATCACCCTTTTAGCAGGAGGATTTGCAAGCATGTTTTGTTCTACTTCAGCAAGTTGAGCTTGCAAAGCTTCAAAATCTTGAACGAATCCTGGAACGGTTTCTTTCAAGTGCTTCATCTTTTTATGAGTTGTACAATATTCTACAGACTCTCCCTCACGCACATTGGTGTGATCAACAACTGGAGTTTGAGCGAAGGCAGTAATGGAGGAGAATAGGCTTATTCCGAGGACAATACGTCGGAATTTGTCCGTATTAATTTTCATAGTTTTGAGTTTTTGTTCTAATTTAATGCCACAAGTTACAAAAATGTTTAAAACCTCACCAAGTTTATGGTTAAACGGGGCAAATTATTGATTAAACGGTTTTTTTTCAAAGTCACTCGACACAAAAAAAGCAAGGAATTAACGCCTTGCTTTTCATTCAATGTAAGTTTTTTAGGGGATTATTTCGAAACTGACAATGCTTGCTCGATATCCGCAATAATATCTTCAACATCTTCAACACCAACGCTTAAACGAAGCAAGTTGTCGACAACTCCCGCTTTTTCACGCTCTTCTCTTGGAATAGAAGCGTGTGTCATCGTCGCTGGATGATTGATCAACGATTCAACTCCTCCCAACGATTCAGCCAATGAGAAAACTTCAAACGAAGAAGCTACTTTAAATGTATTTTCAATCGACTTATCTTTCAATACAATGGATATCATTCCACCAAAATCACGCATTTGTTTTTTTGCAATTTCGTGATTTGGATGTTCTGGAAAACCAGGCCAATACACTTTCTCAATTTTTGGATGATTTTTTAAGTACTCAGCAACTTTACGCCCGTTGAAACAGTGTCTTTCCATGCGTAAATGCAATGTTTTGATTCCACGCATCACCAAAAAGCTATCCATTGGACCAGGATTTGCTCCGCAAGAATTGAGAATGAAGTATAATTTTTCATGCCATTCATCGCTGTTTGTAATCAATGCTCCCATCACTACATCGCTATGACCACCTAAGTATTTGGTTACAGAGTGCATCACAATGTCTGCCCCTAAATCCAATGGATTTTGCAAATAAGGTGAAGCAAATGTATTGTCCACAACCAAGGTCAACTGATGTTTTTTTGCAATTTTAGAACATGCTTCGATGTCGATGATTTGCATCGTTGGATTTGTGGGTGTTTCCGCCCAAATCATTTTCGTATGTTCGTTGATGTATTGCTCGATGTTGGATGCATCTGTCAGATT
Source organism: Crocinitomicaceae bacterium (assembly GCA_008017065.1). Taxonomy (GTDB): domain Bacteria; phylum Bacteroidota; class Bacteroidia; order Flavobacteriales_D; family Crocinitomicaceae; genus JAQVCM01. The sequence goes on along the minus strand of SSGT01000202.1, from coordinate 3,441 downwards.
TACAAAATGGAATTTGATCCCATACGGTTCGTAAATTTTTGTAAACAAGCGGTAAGAACCACCGTAGAGATCATCTCCGGTGATCACTTCATCGCCTGGGCGAAGCGTACGCATTACAGCGTCGGTTGCTCCCATTCCGCTTGAGAAACAAACACAGTGTTTCCCATTTTCTAAAGCAGCGATGTTTTCTTGCAATGCTTCCCGCGTTGGATTTTTCCCGCGTGCGTAGCCAAATCCTTTATTGACACCAGGTGCTTCCTGAACATACGTTGATGTTTGAAAGATCGGAGTCATAATTGCACCGGTAGTTGGGTCTGGATGTGCACCAGCATGAATGGCTTTGGTGCCGAATTTCATATCTTTATTCATGGTTTCAATTCTGAGATGTTTTAAATTTATTTAGTTAAGAAAGTTGGATGTGCAATTCTTTTAATTGTTTGTCGTCCAACGGTGAAGGGGCATCAATCATCACATCGCGTCCAGAATTGTTTTTTGGGAAAGCGATGTAATCACGAATCGAATCAGATCCACCCATGGTTGCCACCAAGCGATCCAATCCAAAGGCCAAACCTCCGTGCGGTGGTGCTCCAAATTCAAATGCATTCATTAAGAATCCAAACTGTGCTTGTGCCTCTTCTTTGGTAAAACCTAATAAATCAAACATGCGTGATTGTAAGTCTCGGTCGTGAATTCGGATCGATCCTCCACCTAATTCCACACCATTCATGGCTAAATCGTATGCATTTGCACGGACTTTTCCTGGTTCGGTTTGAATCAAATGAAAATCTTCTGGTTTTGGAGACGTGAATGGATGATGCATTGCATGATAGCGTTCGTTTTCTTCGTCCCACTCCAACAACGGAAAATCCAATACCCACAATGGCTTGAACACATTCGGGTTTCTCAACCCCAATTCGTTCCCCATGTGCAAACGTAATTCGTTCATTTGTTTGCGTGTTTTTTCAAGACCTCCGCAAAGTACGAGCAAAAGATCTCCTGCCACCGCACCAGCGCGCTCCGCCCATTGCGCCAAGTCTTCCTGCGAATAAAATTTATCAACCGAAGACTTGAATGTTCCGTCTGGATTGCATTTTAAATAGATTAAACCGGTAGCGCCGATTTGTGGACGTTTTACCCAGTCGGTCAATGCATCCAGTTGCTTGCGCGTGTATTCAGAGCAATCTTGACAATTAATTGCAATCACACTTTCAGCGGCATCGAAAATTGAAAATCCTTTGTTTTGCACCAAATCCGTCAAGTAAACGAATTCCAATTGGAAGCGAATGTCTGGTTTGTCGGATCCGTATTTTTCCATCGCTTCCGCGTAAGTCATTCTCGGGAAAGCACCTTCAAACGTGATTCCGCGCACTTCTTGAAACAAGTGTTTGATCAAACCTTCGAAGGTTTGCAGAATGTCTTCTTGCTCTACAAACGCCATTTCACAGTCGATTTGCGTGAATTCTGGTTGTCTGTCGGCACGTAAGTCTTCGTCGCGGAAACATTTGACAATCTGATAATAGCGGTCGAATCCAGACACCATCAACAATTGTTTGAATGTTTGCGGAGATTGTGGCAAGGCATAAAATTCGCCTGCATTCATGCGACTTGGTACTACAAAATCGCGTGCTCCTTCCGGAGTAGATTTTATCAAATACGGCGTTTCAACATCCAAGAAATCTTTGCTGTCTAGGTACTTACGTGTTTCCAAAGCAACTTTGTTTCGCAGACGTAATTTTTGTTGTACCGGATTTCTTCTCAAGTCCAAGTAGCGGTATTGCGCTCGGAGTTCTTCTCCACCGTCAGTATCATCTTCGATTGTAAACGGAGGTGTTTTCGCAGCGTTTAAAACAGTTAAGGTTTCCACCACGATTTCGATATCTCCAGTAGGCATGTTTGCGTTTTTACTTGAGCGTTCGATGACTTTTCCCGTAACTTGAATTACAAATTCGCGGCCTAATTTTCGCGCTTGCATGCACAAATCAGCTTGATCTTCGAGGTTAAACGCCAACTGCGTAATCCCGTAACGATCGCGTAAATCCACGAATGTCATTCCTCCTAAATCTCTGGATCGTTGCACCCAACCAGCCAATGTTACTACCTCTCCGATATGATTTGCGCGCAATTCGCCGCACGTATGTGATCTATACATTTTTTTGAATTTGTGTTACAAAGATAAGGTTTGAAATAGGAAATTGAAAATATGCACTCGGAATTGTTTGAAAGATGGGATTCCGCATTTTAATTTTTAAATTTGACTTTTAAATTTTCAGGCATGATTTCACCATACAACGATACATTTTTCATGAAACAAGCCTATCAAGAGGCCTTAAAAGCGTTTGAAATGGGAGAAATTCCAGTAGGTGCGGTGGTAGTTGCCAACAACCAAATTTTGGCGCGAGCCCACAATTTGACAGAGCAATTGACGGATGTTACAGCACATGCAGAGATCCAAGCGATCACTGCTGCCGCTAATGCATTGGGAGGAAAATACTTGAAAGGATGCACACTTTTTGTCACGTTGGAACCTTGCGTTATGTGCGTTGGAGCGCTGTATTGGTCGCAAATCGATCGGATTGTTTTTGCTGCTCGCGACGAAAAGCGAGGTGCAGGTAGATTGTCCGAGTCCATTTACCACCCTAAAACATTGGTTGAAAATGGAATTATGGACGAAGAATGCGGCGCGCTGATGAAAGCATTTTTTCAATCGCGGCGGAAGTAACAAGTAGGGGAATCGAATCCACTTTTTGCATACTTTTTTGAGGGTAGATGAACAGAAAATGAAGCGTTTGTGAAATTTTAAAAAAAAAGGACCTTCCCGTGTAAAAGTTTGAGAGATTATAGTATCTTCGTTATCTATATTCTAATTAACGTATGAAAAAGTTACTACTACTTGAGAGCATAGCATTGCTATTTTCTTTCCTCTGTGTCTCCGCGATCGAGGCTAAAGATTCTTTTTCAAAAGAAACGGTTTGTTTACCCGACGAAACAAAATATTATCAAGTAGATCGAAAAAAAATTAAAACGCATCCCAAGCCGAAGCCAGAAGTCTTTATGTCAGCTGAGCGATTTACATCGCAAGCATAAACGCAGCGCAACCAAGAAATTGTTTTCAACTCACGTTACTATCTAATCAATTGCTAACTTTGTAAACTGAAGTTCATCTCGGATTTCATTTATTTCTACAAAGCGCAATTTTCATGAATTATTACGGTCAAAACAACGATACGATCTGTGCACTTTCCACTGCAAATGGTGTTGGTGCGATTGCTGTAATCCGGATATCCGGTCCAGATGCTTTTACCATTTCCAGCTCGATTTTTTCAAAAGATTTACAGAAAACGGATTCACATACTGCGCTTTTTGGTCGAATTAAGGACATGGAAGGTCGCCTCGTCGACGAAGTACTATTGACTGTGTTGCACGAAGGGAAAAGTTTTACGG
>SSGT01000059.1 GCA_008017065.1 Crocinitomicaceae bacterium | reverse complement strand
TTGTCTGTTGTGTGAAGAGCACCCGTAAAATCTGTGAATTGTCCGGTTACGGTTGAAATTACTAAGTGTTTAACTTTGAATTGTACTTCTGAATGTGATGGGTCAATTGCCCAAACTGTAGTTGTTGACATACTGTAAATTTTAAATTGCTTATTATTAAATCAATCGCTTGATGATTGACAGTGCAAATGTAGATCAACTTATTTACCATGGAAAGTATTTTTTACTGTTTTCGTGGTTGTTTTCATTTTTTGCACCATTTTTTCGAATAGGCGTTAAAATAGTATGTCAAAATTATACGTTACTTAGGTAATACATGACACTTACTCAATCAAGTTTGGCACATGGTTTGATTTACCCTTCGTAACTAACAGTTGTAGTATGAAAAAGTGGTTTTTAGGAATTGGATTGGTTGGATTGGTTTTCAGCATGACAAGCAGTAGTTTGATCGTACTTCCAACCGTAAATAACAAGGCTTTTCAAGTAGGTGAAAAATTGCGCTACCGTGTGACGTATGGTTTTGTGGATGCAGGTGAAGCGATTTTAGAAGTGAAAAGTACAACCAAGAAAAATGGAGAACGGGAAATGATTCATTTGAAAGGAACGGGAAGAACCCTCGGTGGATTTAACACGTTTTTCAAAGTAAACGATGTGTACGAGAGTTATGTGGACAAAAAAGGAATTTTCCCATGGCAATTTGTACGCAGGGTAGATGAAGGCGGACATAAAATCAACCAAGATTATACGTTCAAGCACGACAAATTGAAAGTGAACAATGGGGATGGAAAGGAATTTTCAATACCAGTTGGTATTCAAGACATGGTTTCATCTTTTTATTATGCACGGACGCTCGATTTCAAAAACATGAAAGTGGGCGATGTGGTCGAATTCAAGTGTTTTATGGACGATGAGATTTGGCCGTTGAAAATCAAATTTGTCGGTGATGAGGTGATTCACATCCGAAAAGGCAAGTTCAATTGCAAAAAATTTGTGCCCGTCGTGCAACAAGGGAGGTATTTCGAAAGTGAGAATGACGTCAATTTTTGGGTAACCAATGACGAAAACAGAATCCCTATTTTTGTGCGGGCAAAGATTCCCGTAGGTACGGTTAAACTTCATTTGGTGGAGTGGGAAGGATTGAAACACACGTTAAACAAAGTGAAGTAGTGTTGTTTTTTTAACAAAATTTTAAAAGAGCGTTTTAAAAGACGCTCTTTTCTGTTTTTACACAATTGATTATCAACACATTTAACGTTGTGTTATATTTTTAACACAAATACAGTATGACTTTGTTGCTTGAAAGTTTATATTTGTTAAGACAAAACAAAACAATGGAAATAACACCAGAACTTAAAGAACGGCTTGAAAAGCTGCAGAGTAAATACGAAGCATTGGGTCAGGATCTCAATTCCTACTTGGATGGTTTGTTGTATGCCGATACGATCAAGTATTGGGAATATGTAGAAGTCGACACGTTGTTGAGTTTGCAAAAGCCGAAAACCCAATTTCCGGATGAGAAGATTTTCATCATGTATCATCAAATTACCGAATTGTATTTTAATCTGGCCTTGCATGAGTTTGAACAAATTGGTAATCATTCGGCGTTAACTGGTAAATTTTTCTTGGATCGCTTGACGCGAATCAATCGTTATTTTGAGGCATTGACGCATAGCTTCCAAATTATGATTGACGGAATGGAACGTGAACAATTTTTGCAGTTCCGCATGTCGTTGCTTCCAGCGAGTGGATTTCAATCGGCTCAATACCGAAAAATTGAAATGTACTCCACCGATTTTGTCAATTTGGTTGATAAAGATTTTAGAGACAAACTTTCTGGAAACGAGTCTATCGAGGAAATGTTTGAACATATTTACTGGAAAGCAGGAGCAACGGAACTTGAAACAGGAAAAAAAACGTTGACATTGGTTCAGTTTGAAGAGCGTTACAAGGAAGAGTTCATAGCACTCGGTAACCAGGTTAAACAAAAAAATTTGTGGCAAGCTTATTTACGTTTGCAAGAAACCGATCAATCGAATCCAGCAATCATCGCGGCGTTGAAGCAAAACGATGTTAACGTTAATATCAATTGGCCATTGGCGCATTACAAATCAGCGGTTCGTTACTTGCAAATGAAATCGAGCGATGTGCCTGCGACAGGTGGAACGAATTGGCAGCAATACTTACCTCCACGTTTTCAAAAACGTATTTTTTACCCTTCAATTTGGTCGGCTGACGAAGTTGCAAATTGGGGAAAAGCATGGGTCGATAAAACCCTGCAGGAATTGAGATAGTTTGCTTTTTCTTTGGTTTAGACGTTGAATCCATTGGGATTAAAAACTTTAAGCGGTTTCCCATTGGAATTTCAAGAGAGATTCTTAAATTTGAACATGATAAAAAAACTGCTGCTTTTAGCGTGTCTGGTTGTTTTTTTTCAAAGTTTCGCTCAAAATCCATATAGATTTCGCAATTACACCATCAACGACGGTTTGTCACAAAGTGCTGTAACTGCGATTATCCAGGACCAAATCGGAACACTTTGGATCGGAACACAGGACGGCTTAAATCGTTTTGATGGTCAAAACTTTGAGAATTTTACGTCTGACAATACCGTTGGACTTGAAAATGAATACATTCATGCCGCAATTCGTACCAAAGATGGTAAATTGTGGTTTGGAACAGCCAACGGATTGAGTTGTTTCAACCCCACCACAGAGTCTTTTACTTCCTATCAGTCACGCGATAATACTTCACTTCAAGTGGAGAGTTTTACGGAAGATGAATCGGGCAATATTTGGATTGGAAGTGCGTCAAGTGGGATGTATTTTTTGGACAAAACAAAGCAAAAAATAACGGCATTCAAATCCAATCTACCGTCGTTGAAAATTCAGTTTATCACTTTCATCGACGCAAAAAATCTTGTTGTAAGTACCGAGGACAAAGGGTTGTATATTTTAAATGTTCAAACACGTCACGTCAAACCAGTACTGATCAAAGGGAAAAAGGGAAGTTTTGTTCGTGTCAACACAATGAAAGAGCGAGATGCCCACAATTGGTTGATTGGCACCAATCAAGGTCTGTACACGATTGATTCGAAGTACTTCGTCGCAAAACCATTTTTGGAAGAACTAGACAAAATGTATGGATTGGTTGACGTTTCGGACCTACTAATTGAATCGGAATTCAAATTATTTGTTGGAACTAAAAGTCACGGTATTTTTACGATTGATACGCATACAGGGCAATCTAAAATAGATCAAAGTACCACCGATATTTTTCAGAAAACGAGTTTATTGCACAACGCAGTGAATGTACTTTTTAAAGATAAGTCTGGAACATTTTGGGTTGGTACCGAGCGTGGATTGGGGAGTTTCGACCCGATAAATGCTGGATTTATGGGGGTTGGTGCGAGTGGCGATTTGTCGAAAGGAATTCCAGCTGCGAGTGTGTGGTGTTTTGGAGAAGATGTGTCCGGATCCTACGTCTACGTGGGTACCGACAATGCGATTTCAAGATTGAACAAAAAAACCGCAAAATTTGAGCAGTATTTCCGAAATAAAAAGACAAATAATTCGGGCGATGCTACCGAATCGTCGATTTTAAGTTTACATGTTATTTCCAGCGATGAGTTGCTTGTTGGAGCAACAGATGGTTTATTTGCCTTGCAGATTCGCGGTAATTCGTACAGCTTTGAGCGTATTCAATTTACGAACATCAATAATCCGTCCAACTTCGAACGGGTATACAGTATCCTACATTGGAAAGCGCAACAGTATTTTTTGGCAACGCGCGGCGGTGTTGTGCTGTATGATCGGGCAACTGGGAGGTTCACGGTCTTCGAGCACGATCCGAAAAACAAAAAGAATACAATTCTTCCGGGAGTTTGCCGGATGATCTACAAAGCGTGGGACGGAACTGTCTATTTTGCAACGAGTGTCGGTGGGTTGAACGTATTAAAGCAGACGGACAAAGGTTTACAAATCGTTCCTTCCAATCACAATGCGCTGATCGCAAGTTTGTCCAACGATTACATTACCCATGTTACGCAGGTTTCAAAACATGATTTTTGGATGGGAACAATGGGTTCAGGAATCATTCATGTGAACACGAAATCCAACAAAGGCGAGGTTTTCAATAAAAGTAAGGGGTTGCCCAATAATGTGGTTTACGGAATTTTGGTTGACAACAAAGGTCAATTTTGGTTCAGTAGCAACAAAGGAATTTCGAAGTTTGACCCGATCGATAAATCCATTTTGAATTTTACAGAAATCGATGGATTGATGGGCAATGAATTCAATCAAGGTGCATTTTTAGCTTCACGCGCCGGAATTTTTTACTTTGGCGGTATTTATGGCTTTAATTTCTTCGATCCACTTGCTTTGAATAGCCGTACGAAGAAAGTCAACGTGTGTTTTACAAAATTCAAATTGGATGCGGCATGGTTGAAGCCAAATGACGGTACTGCGCTTTTGAAAGAAAGTATCTCATTTACTTCTCGGATTGATTTGAGCTATAAACAACGCAGCTTCACGCTCAAAATCATGTCGGAAGACCTTTCCAATCCGGCGTTGGTTTCTTATAAATACGTGTTGGAAGGTTCCGAAGAAGGAGAAATTCAATTGGGGAATTTTAATCAAATCCACTTTACGTCGCTTCAGCCTGGAGAGTACGTATTAAAAGTTTACGCCCGCCTAGGCAACGGAGAATGGAGTGACTCGCCGGCACAACTTGAAATTAATATTGCTGCTCCGTTTTGGCAACGTGCTTGGTTTTGGATCATTTTGGTGTTTTTTGTGGGATTGGGTGTGATGGTATACATTCGCCAGAAAATCGAACATGAACGACGTGAACAAGTTCGCCTCGAGATGAAGATCGTGGAGCGTACGCGAGAAATCCGCGAGCAAAATGTTAAAATCGCACGTCAAAAGAAAGTGATTGAAGAGAAGAAAAATAAATTAGAAGAGCAAAAATTATTGCTGGAAGCAGAGAAAGAGAAAACGGAAAAGCTACTGAAGAATATTATTCCTGAAACAACCTATGAAGAGCTAAAAACGAAAGGAAGGGCGAGTGCGCGTGCGTACAAAACGGTTTCCGTCATGTTTACAGATTTTGTTGGTTTTACCCGTATCGCTGAAAAAATGAAGCCAACTGATTTAGTCAATGAATTGGATATTTATTTCAGAAAATTTGACGAAATTATCGTCCGGAATAACCTCGAAAAAATCAAAACAATCGGCGATGCGTATATGTGTGCTGGTGGAGTTCCATTGCGTAACAATACAAACCCGATTGATGCATGTGTGGCAGCACTTCAAATTCAAGACAGCATGGAGGTTATGCGCAAAGAAGCCGAAAAATCCGGTAGAATTGTGTGGGATTTGAGACTCGGAATTAACACAGGAGAAGTGACTGCGGGCGTCATCGGTTCGGAGAAGTTGGCGTACGACATCTGGGGTTCAACCGTGAACCAAGCCCAACGCATGGAAATGTTGGGTGAGCCCGGAAAAGTGACAATCACAGGTCAAACATTTAAATTCATCGAACCGTATTTTGCATGCACCTTCCGTGGGAAAGCCCGCTCGAAAAGTAAAGGGTTTATTGACATGTACACCGTTGATGGAATCAAGCCCGAATTGTCTGTCGATGGAAAAGGGATTTATCCCAACGAAAAGTTCAAGCAAATTGTAAACCTTCATTTTTACAGTAGTATTAATTACTACAAGGCCGAACGCCACATCATGAAAGTGTTGGAGAAAAAACTTTCTCCGAAGTTGCATTACCACAGTATTGCGCACACCAAAGATGTGTGTAAAGCCATTGAGCGCCTTGCGTTGTCGGAGGGAATTACCGACGAAGGTTTGTTTTTACTGAAATCAGCAGCAACGTATCACGATGCTGGTTTTGTGGAAAGTTATGAAAAAAACGAGCCGGTTGGGGCACGTATGGCGGAAGAGATTTTACCTAGTTTTGGATATTCATCGATTCACATTGAGCAGATTAAAAAATTGATTTATGTGACGCAAATTCCCCACAAGCCGGAAAATCAATTGGAGGAGATTATCTGTGATGCCGATTTAGATTACCTCGGAAGGACTGATTTTCATGAAATTGCTGACAAGTTGCGACTGGAATTGCGGGAGCATGGTAAAATAGACAGCGATCGAAAATGGGATGAGATTCAAGTTGCATTTTTGAGAAGCCACCGTTATTTCACCAAAACAGCCAAAGATTCGCGGGATGAACAAAAGGCGAAAAATTTACAAGAAATCTTAGACCGCTTGGAGCGCAATGAATACAAGGATTAAGGTGTTAAAAAACGGAGAATTTCGCAGAGCACCAAACAGTTTTCTTCTGCAATTGTGTTTTTAAATCGCGCGTATCCGCCGTCCAAAACGAGTTTTCCTTTTCCAATCTTCGCGGATAAAATCAACGGTTCGTCGGCTGACCAAGCTTCTACTTTTAGTCGATAATCCATGGGAAAAGTGACGATCGTTTTTCCAGATGGAATTTTTTGTTGCCGGGTAAACAATTGATTGGTACACGAATTTTCGTTCACAACTGCCGTGTCGCCAGATGAATTTCCCCAAAAACTTTTTCCAAAAAAAGCGTTTGTGATTTGGTTGCATTCGCTCACAAATGGAAAATTATCTGCTCCTACATACAAGCTTCCACCGTTGGTTACAAAATCATACAACGCGGAAAGTTGATTTTCGGAAAGCTCAGATCGAACAGTTGAAAAAATGAAGATGAACGAAAATTGCTTGATTTCTTCCGGGTTTAATTCGTTTTTATATTCAAATTGAAGCGGTTTTGTTTCGCAATTGATGTGTAAGTTTTGTCCATAAACGAGTACGCGATGTTGACCGAAAAGAGCAATAGGAAGCAGCGATGCAACAACAAAAAAAACGATTTTAACCATGCACGTAGGTACATACAAAAGTTAAAATCGTTCAAATCGAAGAAAGCAGCTTGTTAATTCGCAAACGCCACTTTTGCTTTTGCGACTTCTTTGGCTGTATTTCCGACAAACACTTGTTCATCAAAAATTAGAAACGGACGTTTCAGAAAGGTGTATTCTTGCAACATATAATTTCTATAATCTGCTTCCGAGAGTTGCATTTCATGCAATCCCATACTGCGAAATTTCATCGCTCTTTTTGAAAATAGCGCTTCGTACGAACCTACTTTTTCTTTGATCCAATCCAATGTTGTTGCATCAATGTTGTTGGTTTTTATGTCGATAAGTTCAACATCCGCACCCGGGTTGATTTCTTTCAAGATTTTTTGACACGTACTGCACGTACTTAAATGGTATATTTTGCGCATTTGCTTTTGAATTTTTATAATTTCTTTGACTAACAAAAGTAGATTTATTTGGTTCATTTTATCGTTAAGTAAAATTAACTTTATTTTTTGCTAAATTGTTAATAAACTGAACTGTTCAACTGCGCAAGATGTGTTTTTTAAAGTATATTTGTGGGCATTAGTTCGGTAGAAATACCTTTCAAATTTATAAGTATGTCACAAGAAAAAACGCGCTATTCAGATTCTGAGTTAGAAGAATTCAAAATCTTGATTAAGGAAAAATTGAAAGAAGCACAGGAAGATTATGCGATGTTGAAGGGCTCGCTTTCAAACAGTGACAATCACGGTACCGACGATACAGGTCGTACCTTCAACATGATGGAAGATGGTTCAGAAACGCTTTCACGTGAAGAAGTGGCACAATTGGGAGCACGTCAGGAAAAATTCATTCAAAATTTGCAAAGTGCTTTGATGCGTATTGAAAACAAAACTTACGGTATTTGCCGAGTTACGGGAAAATTAATTCAGAAAGAGCGTTTGCGTTTAGTTCCGCATGCTACATTGAGCATTGATGCGAAGAACGCACAAAAGTAATCGATTGTGAAAAGAAAATTGTTAATTGTAGGGGCTGTCGTGGCCCTTATTTTATTATTGGACCAACTGATAAAAGTGTGGGTTAAAACTACATTTACCGATCAGTCTGTCTCCATTTTTGGTGATTGGTTTCGCTTAACCTATGTCGAAAATCCAGGGATGGCTTTTGGTACCACGTTTGGTTCGGGCATGTGGGCAAAGTTGGCGCTGAGTATTTTCCGAATTTTTGCGATCACTGGAATTGCTTTCTATTGGTTGAAACAAGCCAAAGCAGGTATGAAATTGGAATTTCTAATAGCGATTGGTTTTATTTTTGCCGGCGCAACCGGAAATTTGATTGATTCGATGGTTTATGATTTTATTTTTCCATACGATCCATGTATGTCGTTTAACCACATGCCGGGTTCTGGAATCGTTTCAGATTGTAGTTTCTTGGGAGAAATTGAAACCCGACATACCGGATTTTTATTGGGCAATGTGGTTGACATGTTTCAGTTTAATTTTACATGGCCTTCGTGGGTTCCTCTCGTGGGTGGCAATGAAGTGTTTCCTGCAGTATGGAATGTTGCTGATGCTTCTATTTCAATCGGCGTTATATTGGTTTTAGTGCGGCAACGTACCTACTTTCCAAAAAATAAAAAACCAGAAGTTACTCCAGATTCAACAGAAGCGTAATTTTTTGGAGTTGATTTTCCAACATTTGCATCATTTTTGCGTTATCACTTGTAAATTGAACTGTATGAAATATATCGTCTACTTTGCCGTACTATTTTTAGCGTTGACTTCTTGTTCTGAATGGAAATACAGCAATGGAATCGGGAGATCTAAGAAAATTGTCTACCGCGACGCTGAAGCAACGCGCACAACAGATACGAAACAGGTGTCGTCGGAAATTGCTGTCAACTCAGTTGCTGATTCAGTTGTGCAACCCGATTTAACCGAAGCGCAATTTGGCGTCAAGCGTGCTGCTGTATCTCCCGTTTCATTAAAACAAGTAACGCGAATTGATGAACCACGATTGCAACCGCACGCAACCGTTGATCCGCTAACCGAATCGGTTGAAGAAGAGGAAAAACCGGACCCATCAATTGTAAGTAGCGCACTAGAGGCCGAACGGAAAGGTAGACAGAGCCGTAATTTGGGAATCGCAGGTTTGGCTGTAACTATCCTACTCGTGTTGTTTTTTCCTGGTTTCTTGTTGGCTGTGATTTCATTGATTAAAGGAATTAATTCCATGCGTTCGCAGTACAATACTCCCGAAGGAATTTCGATGGCGCGTACCGGAATAGTACTGTCGTCCATCACGCTCATTCTTTATTTGTTGGCTTTTTTATTGATTTTATCGCTAATACTTTTGATTTTATAACGCCTTGAAATCAAATAGCAATGGGCAATTCATTGAAAGTAGTTGTAAGCGTTACGAATGATTTATATACGGATCAACGGGTACACAAGGTGTGCATGTTTTTAAAAAATCAAGGGTATGACGTGACGCTCGTTGGTCGCTTGCGAAAAAATAGCCAACCGCTTGATCGGCCTTATGCTACCCACCGCATGCGTTTACTTTTTGATAAAGGACCGTTGTTTTACGCAGCTTTTTCAATTCGTTTGTTTTTGTTTTTGTTGTTTAGGAAGTCAGACGTTTTGGTTTCCAACGATTTAGACACCTTGCTACCGAATTATTTGATTCATCGATTGCGGCGAAAACGATTGGTTTACGATACGCATGAGTATTTTACGGAGGTTCCAGAATTGGTAAATCGCCCAAGTGTGCAAGCGGTTTGGGAAAAAATTGAAGGATGGATCTTTCCAACATTGCAGGAAATATACACCGTCAACCAGTCCATCGCACTGAAGTATGAATCGAAGTACGGTAAAAAGCTCGCCGTTGTTCGAAACATTTCTCCGCGTTGGGAGGCCACGCAGTTGAAATCGAAAACAGAACTTGGAATTCCGACGGATAAGTTCGTACTTATTTTTCAAGGAGCAGGGATTAATATTGATCGGGGGGCAGAGGAAGCTGTTTTGGCAATGCAATTTTTGGAAAATACCGTTTTGTTTTTCGTCGGTGATGGTGACGTGATCCCGGTACTGAAGCAGATGGTTGAGCAATACAATGTGGCAGAGAAGGTTTATTTTGTAGGAAAAAAACCGTACCTTGAAATGATGAATTACACATTTCACGCGGATTTAGGATTGACGTTGGATAAAGATACCAACCTCAATTACCGATTTTCATTGCCGAATAAGGTGTTTGATTACATGCATACACAAACGCCAATCCTCGCTTCTGATTTGATCGAAGTGAAAAAAATAGTGCTTGGTTATTCCATTGGCGCGGTTATTACAAGTCATCAGCCATCCGATTTGGCCAATGATATTCGCAAAATTCAAGAAAATCCTGCGCAATTGGAACAATGGAAACGAAATTGTGAACGCGCAAGTGTGCAGGCAAGTTGGGAAGGTGAAACACAAATTTTGGCTCAATTTTATCCCCGTATCGTATGAAACTAACACACATTCATGTCGTTTCGCTCGACGTACCTTTTCCGCCCGATTACGGAGGAGTGATTGATATTTATTACCGCCTAAAAGCATTAAAAAATCTTGGAGTTTATGTGATTTTACATTGTTTTGAATACGGACGTGGTACGGCGCATGAGTTTGGTGAGGTGGCCGATGAGGTGTATTATTACCCGCGAAAGAAATCGTTGTGGACGAATTTCAAGA
>SSGT01000024.1 GCA_008017065.1 Crocinitomicaceae bacterium | reverse complement strand
ATGATGGACAATGCCCGCTTGCTCGTCAAGCGAAGGTTTTGCCGTACCGATCGACATTTCCTTATAAAATTGACGAGAATCCGCAGAAACAATTTCTGTATTGAAATGTGCGGCCAATGCAATTGCCAAAGCGGTTTTTCCACTTGCGGTTGGACCCTCAATGACTATTAATTTTTTGATCACTTTTTTTTGCGAAAGTAGTTATTTTATTGGTTCAACGAAGTCAAATTACTTGGGAATAACAGTCTTCAAATCTCTATCATCCGAAAATGTATACATAAAACAACAAACTACTTGTTTTCAACCCAATAAACAAAATTCATCAAATTATTTACTATTTTCATTTGATATAATGTTTATGAATATAGGGATAACTAACCACTAAAAACTACAATAACAATACAACAAGTTAATTTTTAACATTTTAATACTTGCAATTTCAATTCAATCAACTATATTTACAAACTGTCGAGAAAGGCAACCACTTACCGTAGAATATAATTTAATGCAAACATAAAAATTCAACACATGCCAAAAAAACTACAAACCATCTTTAAATGAAAACTTTTATTGTCTTAATTTCAATACTATGTTTCGGATCAACTTTGATGGCACAAATACATTCTAAATCATGGAATGCGATAGAAGCTGTTATTGATCAAGGAAATATTAACGATTATGGATTTATAATCTATGATACAACAGGAAATAGCTTTTTGAATAATGAAAAAGCCATTTTGAATTTCTTCTTATTCAAAAAAATTCAAAACAAGAGGATCAAAAATCTTCCATTTGAAAATTCTCCAAATAACCAGCCTTGCAATGATGAAATTTTTAACCTAGACACGGTATTGGCTCATTCCTTACTCAAAATTGCCGATTACAACATTTACAATAATATCAAGTCTATTATCAATGATACCTTAGGCATTGATGTTTCAAAATATGAAACAGTTGATTATAACATCTCTGAATCTCTTTCTTATTTAGTTCTTCAAAAACATAATGGAATCAATTATTACAATGGTTTGACCTTTTCTGACATTATATATTATGGAAATTATGGATTTCAATTGGTAAAAATTTATCAATTAAATAAAGACAAAAGGAGACCAATATATTGGAAATTAATCATCACACAGAAGTCAAAAAAAGGAATTAATTTAATAGAAGTCATTTCATCAGACCCAATGAATTAACATTTTAGGACCAAGAATATGGGCCATATTCTTTCAGACATTAAATTATGTAACACGAGACGCAGAATTAATTCAAAAGTTTATTAATTCACTTCAAATAATCAAAATTGGGGCAGTTCTCATTTCGTATGGTTGTGTACTCAACCATTCATCGAAACGCGGATTTGTACGCCAGAAAGCGCGTGTACACCGTTCGCACATATTTCGTAGTGTGTGCACCCCGCGTAGCTCCTGCTTTTACCACCGGATCTCTGTAATATTCTCGCTTCGAAAGATTTTTCATCATCACTTCCACGTTTCCTTCCCATTTTCTTGGATCCAAATCGTATTTTTCAGCCAAGCGTTGCGCATCTTTTACGTGACTTGTACCCGCATTGTAGGAAGCCAACGTAAACTTCACACGCTCTTCATGACTTGGAATATCCGACCACAAATTATACATTGTAATCAAATACTTCATTCCACCTTCAATTTGCGTTTCTGGTGGCGATGAAGGAAAAACTTTGTAACGTGGTCCTGTTTCTGGCATAAACTGCATCATTCCGTAGGCACCTCCTAGTCCGCGCGCAGCAGGGTTAAACTTCGATTCTTGGTACGAAACGGCTGCCAACAGACGCCAGTCCCAACCATGTTTTGCCGCTGATTTCTTGAAATACGCATCGTACAATGAAAGTTGACCGCCTTTCAAACTCGACAATGGATCTTGGGATCGGCTAGCGATATCGGGCAAATCAAAATACTTGTGCTTCAAATACTTGAACGAAGCTTTCTGCATGTATTTCGTCAACCATTGATTGATGCGTGCCCGCAAAAGTGGACTCGTTTTCCGAAGTCCAAATCCTATTTTTTGTTTGACACTCAAATCCAAATGGATGTCGATATTATCCAAAAACTGACTGTTGATTTGTGCCACATTTTTTTCAACAACGGTGTAGTCAATCAGGCCTTCTGAAACATTTTCGATCAAATCTTCAGCACTGAAATCGCCCGATTCACCTTGGATGTAAATCGTATCTCCAATTTCTTGTTGCAGGTTGACCAATCGTTGATAGTAGCTTGATTTTTTCCAAACATACACTTTCTTTTGTGCCAATTCAGTTGGATCATTGATCAATTTTGCCTGAATTTCAGATTCACTCATACTTTCCCATCCATCGGGCTTCCGTTGAATCAACACTTGATTTGTTCGCAAAAATGGAATGGAAAAATCAATCACTTTGGCACGTTCGTTTGTCATCGTGTAATTACAGGCAATCAGATCTCCTTCACCACGATTCAGCATCGCGTTGGCGTCGTCCAAATTATCGATGAGAATAACTTCCAAATCCACGCCCAATTCGTGCGCAAATTCTTTTAACAGTTCGTATTCAAACCCCATTTTTTTTCCGCGATAAATGAAGTAGGAAGTCGAACTATTTTCCGCTAAAATGGTGATTTTACCTTTTTTTAATATTTCTTGCAAATCCAATCCAGGAAGTGCGGGTGTTTTATCAACCTCCGAATCGTCGGATGAACAAGCCGTTGCAATAGCACAAATTGAGATCACTAAAAATCCAATTTTTAGCCAATTAATTCGCGCCTTTTTTGCTTGATTGTGATAAAACATGAGGACAATTTACGATTTTATTTTGAATATGAAACATTAAAATGTTGACGTGCATCTGTCATAAAGCGCTCAAAAACAGAAATGATTTCCGTTTCGTATGCATTGAAAACCGCGATTCCGTTCTTCAATTCATTTGGAAACGAAATCTTCGATGAAACGCCATGCAAGGCTTTTTCTAATCCGTCTAAGCGTGGATAATACGAAATCCAATTTACGCGAACTAACTGTTGAATCATCGCTTGAAATTCTGGAGTATATCCACTTATATTTGAATCAATTGACCTGTAAAATAGATCTAAAAAATCGAGTAATTGTTGGGGATGATGTTGTTCCCAATTTTTAGCGAGCAAGTGGTCAAAAAACAAATCAACCGCTATTCCAGAAACTTTAGGCAAATGGGGATACAAGATTTTCAACAAACGCAATACTTCTGGATGCGAATCGATGTATTTGTCAATCGATCGATGGAGGGTAATTCCGTGTTGAATCGACGGATGATAGGCACTCAAGTCTTTTCCTTTGACAAAATCACCAAACAAATTCGCCAACATCAGCGCGTGATTGTCGTCAGAAAAATACAAATGCCCCAAATAGTTCATGCGCGAAATTTAATGTGAAGAGACAAATTTCAAGCCAACTATCGAAACAATGAGCAAAATCAAGAAAAGGAGTCTCCAAAAATCGGCAGGTTCATTAAACAACAGCATACCAATCAAAACGGTCCCCGCCGCTCCTATTCCTGTCCACACGGCATAAGCAGTCCCGATCGGAATAACCTGTGTGGCACGCATCAAGAGCAACATGCTAATAATCAAACATACACCAAACCCGATTAACCACCAAACAGAAAGCGAACCAGTTGTGACACGCGATTTGCCCAAGCACGTCGCAAATCCAATTTCAAATAAACCTGCTACAATTAAATAGATCCAAGCCATCATTTTTTTGCTTAAAGTGAATCTAAAAACGAAGAAATTCCGGCATACATTTGCGCTAATTCCTCATTCGTAGTACAAAACGGAGGATTTAAGAAAATGACATTGCCACAAGGGCGAATCAAAAGTCCTCGCTCCAAGAAATACGCATACGCTACGTCTCGGATGGACGAAAAATACGAATTTCCCTCCGGAATTCGAACTTCGACTGCCAAAATTGTTCCTTGTTGACGCACATCCGAAAGTTTGGGATGTTGACGAATTACATCGGCAAAATGCGTATGTCTTGCTGCAATCCGGGAAATATGCGCATCAAACTCGGGTTGCTCTATCAAGTCAAAGTTGGCACAAGCCACGGCACATGCAAGTGGATTTCCGGTATATGAATGTCCGTGCAGCAATGCTTTTGCTTTATCAGGACCGAGAAAAGCATCATAAATCTGTTGTGTCGCAATTGTCAATCCCAAGGGCAAAATCCCCGCAGTCAATCCTTTCGAAACGCACACAATATCGGGATGTGTTTCCACATAATCAAGCGCAAACAACTTACCTGTTCTTCCCCATCCCGTCATGATTTCATCGCAAATAATCAACACATTGTGTTTTTTAGCTAACTGAAACAACGCCTCTAAAAATTCAGGACGATACATGCGCATTCCTGCCGATCCTTGCACCAACGGTTCGATGATCATCCCGGCAAATTCGCCTGTTTCAAACAGTTCTTCAGCTCGTTGCAGGCAAATCGACTCGTTTTCAAGTGACGGAAAAGGAATGAAATCGACATCAAAAAAGAAATGCTCGAATGGCGCGTTGAAATAGTCTCGTTGTCCTACCGACATCGCGCCAAACGTATCACCGTGATAGGCACCTTCTAACGCTAAAATTCGATGCTTCGGTTGCTTCGAATTAAACCAATATTGAAATACCATTTTCAACGCTACTTCAACTGCCGTAGATCCATCGTCAGAAAAAAACACTTTTTTCAAATTTTCCGGCAAATAACCAAGTATTCTACGCGACAATTCAACCGCCTTTGGATGTGTAACACCCGCAAAGATGACATGATCGACAGCATCAAACTGATCCACGAGTGCCGCTTTCAAGTGTGCATTCCCATGTCCGTGCAAATTCACCCACCACGACGAATTGCAATCCAAATAACTTTTTCCGTCCTCGGTGTACAACGTTGCATCTTTTGCCCACACAACAGCCAATGGAACCGGTTCCGTTTGCATTTGCGTAAACGGATGCCACACGTATTGCTGATCCTCTTGAAGAAAGTTCGACATGTCTTAAATTTTGTTGTAAAATTACGAATGAATTTCAGAAACCCGTAACTTTACTAGCAGGAAGCACGGAGATAAATCGCCGCACACGATCCAAACAACTCACATTCAAACAGACAAGAACATGAAGACTATCAAACAAATCCGACCACTTGGCTTTCAATGGCAAACACAAGATCCTTTTTTATTTTGTGTTCATCACGAAGATCAATTTCCAAAAGGCAATGCAAATCTTGGTCCCGACGCAAGTCTCTCGGGGAGAAATATTGGTCAAGATTTTACAGCGAAAGACGGTTGGCGTATGTATCACGGCGAAAAAATCCCAGGATTTCCCGGACATCCACACCGTGGTTTTGAAACAATTACTGTTGTTCGCAACGGAATGGTTGACCACGCCGACTCAGCTGGCGGAAAAGGGCGTTACGGAAACGGAGATGTACAATGGATGACTGCTGGAAAGGGATTGTTGCATTCTGAAATGTTCCCGTTGTTGAATCAAGAAGCTGAAAATCCATTGGAATTATTTCAAATTTGGTTGAATTTGCCCCGGAAAAGCAAATTGGTCCAACCAGAATACAAAATGTTTTGGAGTGAAGAAATTCCGACTTTTTCTCCCAACGCGGGCGTATCGATTGAAGTGTTGGCAGGAACATTGCTAAATCATCATGCACCAACCGCTCCTCAAAACTCTTGGGCCGCTAATCCCGATAATCACGTAGGTGTTTACAACATACAAATTGAAGCAAATACTCAATTCGCCTTTCCTGCAACTGCGGCTGGAATTAATCGGACATTTTATTTTTACAAAGGATCAAACTTAAAACTAAACAATCAAATCATTCCAAATTATCACGCTGTGGATGTTGATCCAACGGCTGAATTTTTAATCGAAAGTCAGCAAGAACCTATCAAAATTTTGGTGTTGCAAGGAAGACCGATTCAAGAACCCGTTTTTCAACACGGACCGTTTGTAATGAACACGCGTGAAGATATCATTGAAGTGTTTAACGAGTATCAAAAAACACAATTTGGAGGCTGGCCGTTTGATCGATACGATAAAGTACACGACCGAAATTTAGGTCGTTTTGCACGATATACAGACGGGACAGAAGAAGTGAAATAGATGTTAATATCACATTTATCTCATCACAAGATTCATTCGAAGAATCGATGAAATCATTAAAATAAGACCTTAAATAATGCGTACAAGCTACAGAATTTAGTAACTTCGTGCCACTAAAAAATAGAAAAAATGGCTGAATTTTTTTATCAAGATCCGTATCCAATTTTGAAAGACGATACAGAATATACACACATTTCATCCGACTATGTGCATGTTGAAAAGCATGGTAACAGAGAAGTTTTATACATTGATCCAAAAGGTTTAGAAGTGTTAGCGGAAGCTGCTTTGGCGGATGTTTCATTTTACTTGAGAACTTCTCACTTGGAGAAATTAAAAGCGATTTTAAATGATCCTGAAGCGACGGACAACGACCGTTTTGTGGCCTACAACTTGCTTCAAAATGCGACGATTGCAGCAGAAGGACAGCTTCCATCGTGTCAAGACACGGGAACGGCAATCGTAATGGCAAAAAAAGGCGAAGATGTGTACACCGGTGTTGACGACGCGGAATACCTTTCGAAAGGAATTTACAATACTTACCAAGAACGCAATTTGCGCTATTCGCAAGTCGTTGCGTTGAACATGTTTGACGAAAAAAATTCAGGAACGAATTTACCAGCACAAATTGACATCTACGCCAAAAAAGGAATGTCGTATGAATTTCTTTTCTTAGCAAAAGGTGGAGGTTCAGCAAACAAAACGTTTTTATACCAAAAAACAAAATCGTTGTTAAACGATGCTTCGTTGGAAGAATTCATCAAAGATAAAATCAAAGATTTAGGAACTTCTGCTTGTCCACCGTATCACTTAGCTTTTGTGATTGGAGGAACTTCTGCAGAGGCAAATTTGGCTGCCGTTAAAAAAGCATCCGCAGGATATTTTGATCATTTGCCAACCGAAGGAAATATCGGTGGTCAGGCATTCCGGGACTTGGAATGGGAAAAACGCATTCAATTGATCTGTCAAGAAAGCATGATCGGAGCGCAATTCGGTGGAAAATACTTTACACACGATGTACGCGTTATTCGTTTGCCACGACACGCCGCTTCTTGTCCAGTTGGATTGGGCGTTTCATGTTCTGCAGATCGTAACATCAAAGCAAAAATTACCAAAGACGGTTTGTTTATTGAAGCGTTGGAAAAAAATCCACGTCGTTTGCTTCCTGAAATTCCACCCCATTTGGAGCCACCAGTGGAAATTGACTTGGACAGACCAATGGCGGAAGTATTGGCTGAATTGTCAAAATATCCGATCAAAACGCGTTTAAAATTGAACGGTACGCTAATCGTAGCGAGAGACATGGCACATGCGAAAATCAAGGAGATTATTGACCAAGGTTTACCGATGCCTGAATATTTCAAAAATCACCCAATCTATTACGCAGGTCCTGCAAAAACGCCAGAAGGAATGCCATCTGGAAGTTTTGGTCCGACAACCGCAGGAAGAATGGATTCCTACGTGGATCAATTCCAACAAATGGGAGGAAGTATGATCATGCTTGCCAAAGGAAATCGCTCAAAAGACGTTACCAATGCCTGCGCCAAATACGGAGGTTTTTACCTTGGTTCAATCGGAGGTCCGGCTGCAATTTTAGCGAAAGAAAACATCACGTCGGTGGAAGTGGTCGATTTTGAAGAAATGGGGATGGAAGCTGTTCGTAAAATTACGATCAAGAATTTCCCTGCTTTCATCATTACCGATGATAAAGGAAATGACTTTTTTGAGAATTTATAATCGAAACTATTGAACATATAAAAACGCGCTTCTGAAACAGAGGTGCGTTTTTTATGCATTAAATTTTTTAAGCCGATTAGTCGACCAAAAGCGAACGGACACGCATCGCTTGTTCTTGTACAAACGCTTTCGTGATTGATTCAACCAGCGGAATTCGAATCACTTTTTGAATTGGGTATTGTTGTAAAATCGCTTGTTCTGTTGCTGCGTTTTCATCTCCCACAAAAACCAACACTTCGACATGCAAACCTCTATTTTTTAGCGCTTCCAATGTCAACAAGGTGTGATTAATACTTCCCAAATAATGGCGTGAAACAAGGATTATCGGCAAATTAAATTGCTGAATTAAATCAATGTAAAGCAATCCTGCATCGTTTAACGGAACAAATAATCCGCCAGCACCTTCGATTAGTAAATTAGTATCAACATCAGGCAACTGAAAATCAGACAACTGAATTTTAATACCATCCAATTGAGCAGCTAAATGCGGAGAAGCAGCTGTTTTTAGTCGGTATTTCTCAGGCATAAATTTGACATCGTCCGAACAATTCGCTTGTACTTTCATGGTGTCTGAAAAATCCAAATCTCCCGCTTGTACCGGCTTCCAATAATGTGCGTGAAGCGCTTGGGCGAAAATTGAACTGACAACCGTTTTACCGACATCCGTTCCGATTCCAGTTATGAAATATGCCTTGTTCTCCATCCTATCGCAATTCTGCACCCAATTTAGTTTCCAATTCAACACGAATTTTTTGCATCACTTTGTCAACTTGGTCGTCTTTCAACGTTTGTTCAGCATCTTGAAAATGGAACGAAACTGCGTATGACTTTTTGCCTTCATCTAGGTTCTTCCCTTCGTACACATCAAAAAGTCCGACATTTTTTAAGATTTTTTTGTCGCAATTTTTAGCCAATTGTTCGATTGACTGAAACGTAACATCTTTGTTCAGAAGCAACGAAAAATCGCGCCGCACTTCAAACGTTTTTGGGATTTCGTTGTACTTGTTTTTCACCAATTTCAACGAATTCGTCAACGCATCCCAATCCAAATCAGCAACAAATACATCTTGCTTGATTCCAAAATGTTTCTTTGCCTCGTTGGAAATCCAACCCATCTGACCAATTGATTGTTTCAACACATACAAAGAAACGCCTTCAGCTAGCACTGAGTTTTCCAATGCTTTTTCAGACAAAAATGAAATCAATCCCATTCGTGTAAGTACCGCATGAACAATTCCTTTTAAGGTGAAAAAATTACTTTTATCTTTTGTTGAATTCCAACGTTCCGGAGATTTTTTTCCAGTCACAACCAACAACATACGCTTGTTTTCAGCATATCCGTTCGTTGTCTTAAAATATGTTTTCCCAAACTCAACCAGTTTTAAATCTGGATTTTGTCGGTTTTGATTATGCGCTACTACTTCCAACGCACTAAAAATCAATGATTGACGCATCACATCGAGTTCATTACTCAACGGATTCAACATCGCAACATTATTTTCCGATTTCAACGTGTCACCACCCAATCGTTCCACGTAGGTCGAACTTGTTAGTGAGTTGTTCATCGTTTCGCTGAATCCAAATCCTACTAATAATTCCGCGATGGAAGCTTGGATTTTCTCCATATTGGGTTTCGAACTCAAGGTCAACGTCGTGTTCAACTTTTCAGGAAGCGGTACATTGTTGAAACCAAAAATGCGCAGAATCTCTTCAATCACATCCACTTCACGCATCACATCGACACGGTAGGCTGGAATTTCCAACAACCAGTT
>SSGT01000079.1 GCA_008017065.1 Crocinitomicaceae bacterium | reverse complement strand
TTTCCGCACTCACAATTTTTGCCACGCACGCCATTTCGATGGAGGAAAAAAACTTCCTGAAACAGCTGTGCAAGCACCTCCAAATTCCCGTGTCAGAATTAGACGAAACCTTGGTAATGATGGATAATTTCATCCTCAATCACAACGATCAAATTACGTTTTTACAAGACAACAACGCGTACGAAAAAATGTACAGCAACCTGTCGCGTCGTTGGATCAAAATCTTGGGAAGAAACAAAGATAAATTGGCAGCTGAATTGAAAGAAAGCAAAGAGTTGGTTTACTTGATCAAAAAATCCACCACGCAAGAATTGAGCAAAGCGGAAAAAGAAAAAGTAAAAACGCAATTCATGGACTTGATCAAATCCATGCCGGCATTAGCAATCTTTATTCTACCCGGCGGTGCATTCATGTTGCCAATCGTGTTGAAGATTATTCCAAGCTTGATTCCATCCGCCTTCCGCAACAATGAAGTAGAACCCTAATTGTCGACCATGAAAAACACGCTACTTTGTTTTTTGCTATTCGTTTTTTGCTCCGTTTCGTTCGGACAAAAATTGGAAAAGATTGCCAAATTGCCAGAAAAGTTAAACGAAATTTCTGGTCTTTGCTTTTTGAATGATACCGTTCTAGTTGGACACAACGATGGCGGAAATGATCCTATTCTTTACTTTATCAACCTGAAGGGAAAGGTCATTCACTTGGTAGAAGTTACCGAAGCAAAAAACAACGATTGGGAAGATCTTGCAACCGATGGAAAAGGACATATTTACATTGCGGATATCGGAAACAACAACAATTCGCGCAAAAAACTGCACATCTATAAAATTCCGACGTGGAATATTTTGAAAAAAGACAAAGTAGCAGCGGAAGAAATTGAATTTACTTACGCCGAGCAAACGGAGTATCCTGCCGACGAAAAAGACATGCATTTTGACGGCGAAGCGTTGGCTTACTACAAAGACTCACTCTACATCTTCACCAAATGCCGTTCGGAACCATTCGATGGAAAAAGCTTTGTGTACACTGTTTCTACTACTCCCGGAAAATATGAATTGACCAAGAAAACGGAAATCTTTCTTGGAAAAGGCACCATGTACAAAGACGCGGTTACCGGAGCAGCAATTTTTGGTGACATTTGTTACCTACTCACCTACAACCGCATTCAAATTTATAAAATCAAAAATGGGAAATTCGAATTTTTCCGAAAAATAACGTTGCATCCTTTTACCCAAAAAGAGGCGCTTGCAACGCGCGACAACAAAGTCGTTTACATCACGGATGAGAAACACAAAATTCTCGGCGGAGGAAATCTCTACAAAATCAAACTGCATGAAAAATAATTCCATCAACTTATCGCACTATGAAGCCGTCATTTTTGACATGGACGGCGTACTGATTGATTCGGAACCCGTATGGAAGATTGCGATGGAAGAAGTATTTGCAGCAGTAGGTTGCAATTTGACGCGCAAGGATTTTGAAATGACTGTCGGATTGCGGCTCGACGAAGTGATTGCATATTGGTACAAAGTAGCTCCTTGGCCGCTTGCAGGTCCTGACGAAGTGCTAAAACGCATCATCGATCGCATGGTTGAACTGTTGAGTCGCGATGGAAAACCACTCACGGGCGTCATCGAAACCCTATCGCTCCTCCAATCGAAAGGCTTGAAAATCGGATTGGCGACGTCTTCCTATCAAGTGTTAATCAACTGTGTTTTGTCGACCTTGGAAATTGAATCCTATTTTTTGGTGGCGCATTCTGCCGAGCACGAAACCCACGGGAAACCACATCCTGCGGTGTATTTGACAACTGCTCAGTTATTACAAGTCAATCCACTAAAGTGCTTGGTGATTGAAGACAGTATCAACGGTGTTATCGCTGGCAAAGCAGCCCGAATGACCGTAGTTTGTGTTCCCGAAAAAACGCACAATCCAAATCCAAAATTGATCCTCGCAGATTACCTTTTTGAAGATTTGAACGCTTTCATTCAAGCGATCGAGGAAAATTAGTTGGATTTTATTTGAGTTGAACAGAAGTTGCAGTATCCAACGCTTCTCCAAACCAAATGCACGCATATCCATTGAAAATACCAATTCCAATGGCGTTCCATTTATTGTCTTTCCAAATGCCTTGATTCAAAATCACTTGATTGTGACCACTGCTTTTCTTCCATAAATCCAAGGCTTCTTGGGGAGTTATATTCGAATAGGAATAACTTCCCGCTGAAATTTCATAACCCGAGCTTGAATAACTTGTCAATTCGTTGGGCTTCGACCACATACAATCGGCTTTTTTGTGATCGGATGTATAACAACATGGAGTCCATTTCCCTTTTTCTGACCAACTATGCAAATTGCAAGGCGCATCTCCTAATTTCTGATTTACGACATCTTTCGCGTGTGTTTGTGCTACAAACGTCAGGGAAACAGAGATGGGAATCGGAGGCAATCCTTTCGATTTTCGATACGCCATTACCAAATCGTATAACTTTTGTTCGTCTTGACTCAATTGCTGTGCGGAAGAACTCAACGCAAGCGATAAAAAACAGGAAACAACCAGGAGTGTGAAGAATTTCATAGCTTATTTTTAAACGAAAGGTACAAAAAAAACGGTTTGAATCTTGAGAATCAAACCGTTCAATATTATTTTTTTCTAATTGAAAATTTCAAACAACACGGGTCTACTCGGAGTTGCGTCGTTTTCGAAAGGTGCTGTTTGCAAATTCAAGATGTAATTTCCGTCTTGAATTTCGTCCTTGACATAAATAAATTCAGTGATCGTTTTGTCAAACTGCGGATTTTCAGGAACACCCCAAAACGCATGATGAAATGCCAAAACACCGCCATCTTCTTCCCGATCCACCGATGGCAAATCAATCAACAAATGCTTGATTCCTGCTGCATTCAAGACATCAATCGCCTCTTTTTCGATGTAGGGCGGATTGGTAGAGGAATAATTTTTCTGTTTTTTGACAAGGTCATTCGGCAACGTTCGAATCACCAACGCTTCTGTCTGAACACCGTCTAACAGCATAGCCAATTGCGCTTTAGAAATCACTAAATCTGTTGCCGCAGCCGACTCGTTCCATCGCTTCTCAGGTTCAACAGAAATGAGAACCGCCTTGAAAAAAGACGTTTTCAACTGTTCGTTAATCGAATAAACCGTTTCCGTAATGTGGCCCAAACATTCCGTATGCGTGCCGTGGCCATGCGGATTGAAAAAAATATCTCTGAAATTCACGCCACCGCCTTCGAGCACCGACCCTACAAATCCGTTCGCCCGCACCACTTCAAATCGAGGTGGCTCAACGTACCATGCACGAGGGTTTTCCGAATTATTTGACAAGGAAATTGAAATATCCAATCCTTTCGTCGTATCCAAAAATGCGTGTGAATCAAGAAATAATTTCATAGGTTACATGTGATTAATTAGAAACGAGTACGAGGCTTTTTCAAATTCGTCAACATTTGCTGATATTCTGTCTTAAACCCTTGATTTCCGGCACATCCTAACGTTGTCTTTGCATTTTTGAAATGCTCAATTCGGTTGGTTGGATTGGGGTGTGTACTCAAAAATTCAGGTTGTTTTGCCCCGCCCAACGCGTTGATTTTTTCAAAGAAAGCAGCACCCGCATCCGCGTTGTATGCTGTTGGACAAAGGTACTCTACCGAACGTTGATCCGCTTCGGTTTCGTGTTCACGTGAAAATTTTAAGCCTACGATTCCAGCTGTAATTTCTTTGATTTGTTTTCGGTCACCTGCAATGACATCCAACAACATTTGTACACCGTACAATTTGGTCATCTGACGTGTAGAATGACGCATATCCGCGTGTCCAATTTCGTGACCTAACACGCCTGCAAATTGATCTTCACTGTCTAAAAACTTCAACAATCCGGTATACACATAAATGTAACCTCCAGGAGTACAGAATGCATTCAACGTACTGTCGTCCTTGATGATGCGAACTCTCCACTTGAAATCATCTTTGTGTGTCACTTTCCCGGAGTTCAAGATGTTGTTTCGCACTTTATACACGTAGGCATAGATTTCCTTGTAAGAAGCTGAATCCAACAACGGATATTCCGTTGGATTTCCGTCAATTTCAGCCGCAACTTGTGCCCCAAAATCTTTGTCTTGTTGAATTGTAAAAATATTGATTCCATTTTCTTTTGCCTTGTTGACAATGCTACAAGCTGTTAAAATTGCGACAGCAACAAGCGCTAAATAGATACGATACGTAATTTTCATGTGTACTTTATTTGTTTTTTATTAGATATTACAACGAAGGAGTTGGAAACATTCCGATGACAAGGACCATGGAAAATACTCCCAACAGATAACCGCTGATGGATTGTCTCAAGGTGTGTTTTCCGAGATACATGCGAGAAGTCATGACGGCGCCACCGATCAATACAGCGATAATCAACAAGTTAAAATTGAACAGTTCTTGCGTTTGAAAATACATCACTAAAAATCCAAACAACATGCCAGCGCCCATGGCGTGCAAACTGATTTTTTCGTAGCGCGTAACGATTCCAGCAACAGAGGCAGCGAGCATTCCAGCCCAAGGCAAAGCAAAAATCACTGTTGGAATGGCCGTTCGTGGAATCTGCATGTACAAAAACACGCCCAACATACCGCAATAAATGATCGTCACAGTGATCGGAAATCCACGCTCTTCGCGGTTGTCCAATTCAAGCGTTTCGATCCGGTTTTGGCGCTTCAGCATCAGCAACGAAAACCCTGGAGCTAATACCGAAAGCAAGAAAAAAAGCAACAGAATATGCCACTTAAATGCATCTGGCATCAGGAATAAATTGGATTGCATTTGCAACGCGCTTTCACTCTCCGACGGAAAATACATCCCGATCAATAAACCGTAGATTGGCATCAGCATTGGCAAAAATACCCACGATATCGTTTGTGCTAAAAATCTCATTTACAGTTCTTTTCTTAGTCTTGCAACGGGAATGTTCAATTGCTCACGGTATTTTGCAACCGTTCGTCTCGCAATGTTGTATCCCTTCTCTTTCAACAATAATGCCAAACGATCATCCGTCAATGGCTTCTTTTTTTGTTCCCCTTCAATCGCTTCCGACAAAATCTTCTTGACTTCCCGTGTGGAAACCTCTTCCCCAGAATCGGTTGAAAGCGACTCCGAGAAAAAATATTTTAATGGAAAAATTCCATACGAAGTTTGAACATACTTACTATTCGCTACGCGCGAGATAGTCGAAATATCGAGGTTTACGATGTCTGCTATGTCTTTCAAAATCATTGGTCGAAGCATCGTTTCATCACCCGTCAAGAAATACTCTTTCTGGTAATTCATGATCGCATCCATTGTCAAAAGCAAGGTATTTTGACGCTGACGAATGGCATCAATAAACCATTTCGCCCCATCCAATTTTTGCTTCACAAAAGTCAAGGCTTCTTTGTCTGATTTAGAAGTTTTTGCCCCTTCAGAATAACCTCGCAACATGCGTTCATACTCACGACTAATTTTCAATTCAGGTGCATTTCTTCCGTTAATTGATAATTCCAACCTGCCCTCAAATTCCTGAATCACAAAATCGGGAATGATTTGTTGCATGGATTTGGCGGATTCTTTCATCGATCCACCTGGCTTTGGATTGAGTCGGATGATTTCAGCAATTGCCTCTTTCAGATCTTCGTCTTCAATCTCGAGTTTTTTCTGGATTTTGTCGTAATGCTTCTTCGTAAACTCTTCGAAATGATCTTGGAGAATTTTCTTTGCCGTAAATTTCGTAATGTCTCCGTCTTGTTTTCGCTCCAATTGAAGCAGCAAACATTCTCTCAAATCACGTGCGCCAACACCGGCTGGATCCAATTCTTGCACCAACGACAATACTTCTTCCACTTGCGATTCGGTTACAATCACATTGGCAGAAAACGCCAAATCATCGACGATTGCCTCCACTTCTCGATTCAAATAACCCGATTCGTCGAGGTTTCCGATAATGGTGTCTGCAATCAGAAATTGCGTATCGTCTAAATCCAATAGATGCAATTGTTCGGTCAATTTTTCTTGAAACGATTGCTCGCCAGACAATGGAATTACCCGTTCTTCGTCGTCTTTACTGTGGTTGTTTACTTGTGTTTTATAATCTGGAGTATCGTCGTCCATGTAGTCCGAAATATCGAAATCGTGGTCGTCGTCGTTGACCGAATCATCTGCATCGTAATCGTCATTTTCGTTCTCGTATTCTTCCTCCTTGTCTGCACCTTCTTCAAGTGCTGGATTTTCCTCGATCTCCTGCTTGATTCGCTGATCCAATTCCATGGTAGGCACCTGCAACAATTTCATCAACTGAATTTGTTGTGGAGAAAGTCGCTGTTCAAGCTTCTGAGCGAGATATTGTTTTAATGCCATGGTTTGGTAAAAATATTGGCAAAAATACGAATATTTTTTGTGCTTTTACAGCGATTCACGCAGGTAATTTTGAATTCGTCTAAAAGCAACTTTTTGGAAATGAATGGTTTTAATCGCCTGTGCGACCTACAAAAAATTAGCGTTGCGACACCGCGCCTTTTTCACCTTGAGGAATTTCTAAAATCCACGTAAAATAGCCCACAAAATGGGAGTCGAAGAACCCTTTTTTTGCATCGTTTTTTTGGGGAATAAACAAGCGGTTTTTTGCTGGTAATCCATTGATTCCTGATTGAGGCGCAACACCGTCTTGCAAACACGGAGCATCTGAATTTTCTAAATTAAATCGACTCCCATACTGCCACACTTCTTTCCATTCCCTCGTATTTACAGCACCTGCTTTGGCGTTTTCAGGCGCAAGGATGTAAAAGCCACCCAACTGAATTTGATTTCGCACCGATTCCACTATTCCAAGTGAATACGCAAATCCCATGCTGTGTGCCACAATATACACGGTGTCGTTCTTGGAATAACCAGGTAACTCGTTCAATATTTGCAACAAATTTTTTCCCGCGATCTTTCCGTGTGCCTGTCGGTACCGAAAGCCAGCTTTGTTGGAACGCATTTTCAACATGTTTTCGGTATGCGATTTTTGGACAACGTATCTGCGCACATCGGTATTATTCATCCAATAACACGTATGTTTTTTCAGATTCGAACATCGCTTTGGAAATACTTGTGCGATGCGGGTAAAATTCAAAATACTCCGATAATTGGACGTTGCAACCGAAAAATGACCATCCGCATAATACGTTTCCGTTGGGTTGATGCGCTGTTGCAACAACAAATTGATCTGATTCCAAGGCTGCCAATAATCGTACCGATCAAAGTTGTAGATGTGATTCGACGAATTTTTGTTTTCAAATCCTTTTTTGAAAATATCCTGAAAATTCTCTTCCACCGAATGACCAACCGACGTGGGACGATATCCGTTTACAAAAACCAAAATCCGTTTCGGAACATCGATTTTGAAGTTGTTTTGAACCAATTCGTTGCCGTCGTAGGAATACACTTTTTGCTGAACGCGCTGCTGATTTTTATCCACATAATTGAAGACCAAATAGTGATTGGTCACTTTCTTGGATAGTTTCCATGCGTCAACCGACAGCGTATCCGAATTATGAAGAAAACGCATTTTTTGAACCCGATTAGCGGCATCCAAGTAAACCTCAAAATACAAAACAGGCATGCGCTTTTTGACTTCCCAATGCGTATTGTGTTGGATCAAAATCTCAGCTTCTAACTCATCTCCGCGTTTTTTGCGAAAACTAGGATTTGTCAACAAACGCTTCTGTACCGTCTCAACGGGCTGCTGATCGAGTTCAGGAAGTGGCCCTGAAATGATTGTAAATTGGTCGATAATCGCATTTCCCCACGCAAATGAAAGATATATCCCATAACACATTCCGCCAAAAAATCCCCAAACGAGTACTTTTCGAAAAAAGCGTTTTCGCCATTGTTTCATCTCCCAGAGTCGCCTTAGCTGTTTGCGGATAATGCGAAAAAGAATCCAAAATCCCACAAGAAACAACGCATTGAAAACAGTAATGTAATAACTCCCCCATTTGTAAATGGGTTTCATCCAGGTGTATTGAAGTTGAAACCGAGACGTCAAAAAGTTTTTTCGGTACGGGCGTTGAATTGCATCCAAAGGATCTGTCGATGGTAAATCAATCCACCCGTTCGACTCTTTCCAAAAATAATACGCAATCGTTCCATTGTTTGTGGGTACATTTTCAAATGCATCAATTCGAGAAAATGTCCGCAAATCGGAGCGCAACGCCGAAATTTGTCCCATCGTAAGTTGGGTCCCACCGAGCGTGTCCATCAAGTTTTCCGATCTATTTTCCAAACTGTCCAGCGATTCCCAAGCAGGTTCAAGCATTCCCATTCCGATCCCCAGGGTACGTGCCAATTGCGTAGCCAACGATTGCTCACGAGCTTGAAACGGTACAAATCCAAGTGCTTTATTTTTAAGCATATACCCGACATTTGTAGCGTCTGAAAACTGCGGAATGACAAACAAATAGTAGGCATTTGTGGGCATCTGCGGATTTAGCTCGAAAAATTGATCTCGCAACAAACGCATTTGTCCCGCGTAAATTGGCAATGAATCAGGTTTCGAAAAAACCGTACGAGACGAAAAAACCTTCGTTTTGAATACGGGCATGAACTCCACATCCAATTGAATTCCGGCCTGACGAAATATCGAATTTACGCGGATTTCAAGGGATTTTTCGGAACTAGAAATCGGCACAAGTGGTACAACGACCACCCGTTGCGTCCGCATTGGAAGGTAACAACTTGCCCATTTATCCACCAGTTGCGTCGAATTGTAAAAACTGAAATAGTGCTTTTTCCGCTCCAACGGAAGCCGAAATTGAAAGGTAGAATCGTCGACCCATTCAATCGGAATCTCGGTCTTTCCTTCCCAACACTTCCACTCCGTTTGTCGGATTCGTTTTTTAGTCCTAACAACAACGCGTTGTTGAACGACTTTCTTTTCCAACGAAACACAAAACGTATAACTTCGCTTTGTCTTATCCAGCAAAAATGTAGTTTGAATCGTTTGATCGGCAATTGCCTGACCTCTGTGGTATGTGATTGCTGGCTGTTGTTGTGGAATTAGTTCAAACGCTGGCTGTGCGAACACCTCAATCGAACACAACAAGGCGAACCAACACAAACAATTTTTCCATTTCCACATGCGACAAATGTAATGGAAAATGAATTAACCAAGGTGTTTTAATACAGACACTTTTTTGACCGACCTCGTTGTTTTAACACTTCAAAAATGACCAGTCCTATCCTTGTTTTTTAACGTATTTGGTCAAAATGACGATCGTTTGTCCGTCCACCTTTCCTTCAATTTGATCGGTATTGTCGTGCACCAAGCGAATCATCCGGACAGCTGTTCCAATTTTTGCATTCAAACTAGAACCTTTGACATCTAAATCTTTGATCAACGTCACAGTATCGCCCTGTTGCAAAATCACACCGTTGCAGTCGCGGTGAAACGCTTCATTCCCGTCCGAATGTTGATCTCCAGACGCTTCAGCCCAAGCCAAAATTTCCTCGTCCAAATACAACATGTCCAAGTTATCAACAGCCCATGATTCTTGTTTCAATCGATTTAGTAACCTCCACGAAACTACTTGCACAGCAGGGAATTCACTCCACATCGATTCGCTCAAACATTGCCAATGCTTGGTGTCTAATTCTGCTTTCTTCTCGATTTGACCAATGCATGTAGCACAAGCATAGATGGATTCATCTGCAAATTTACCCGTTGATGCAGGGACAAAAAATTGCTGTAAGTTTTCCGTCGACTTACATAATTCGCAAGCGTTTCCACTTCTTTCTTTCAAATGCTCAATTGGTTTCATTCGGAGTATTTTTGATATTAAAAATGCGTTA
Source organism: Crocinitomicaceae bacterium (assembly GCA_008017065.1). GTDB lineage: Bacteria > Bacteroidota > Bacteroidia > Flavobacteriales_D > Crocinitomicaceae > JAQVCM01. The sequence goes on along the minus strand of SSGT01000079.1, from coordinate 10,203 downwards.
TTCTTGCTTTAAAAAAGCGCGCAACGCTGGCTTCAAAGGTACCGATTTTTAACGGATTTTGAATTTTAAATACGCACAGGTTCAAAAAAAAACCTTCCACCAAACGGCGAAAGGTTTCAATCAACATGTGATGTCTTTAAAATTCTGCGTTTCCGGGTGTTCTTGGAAATGGAATTACGTCGCGGATATTTGTCATTCCGGTCACAAACATGACCATACGTTCGAATCCGAGTCCAAATCCAGCATGTGGAACCGTTCCAAATTTTCGTGTCTCCAGATACCACCACAAGTCTTCTTCATGGATTCCAAAATCGGCGCATTTCTTTTTCAAAACATCCAACCGTTCTTCACGTTGAGAACCACCAACCATTTCACCAATTCCAGGAAACAAAATATCCATCGCAGCAACGGTTTCTTTACCAACCTCACAACCATCGTTTGCACGCATGTAAAATGCTTTAAATGAAGCGGGGTAATCTGTGATGATTACCGGACGTTTGAATTCTTTTTCTACCAAGTAGCGCTCGTGTTCCGATTGCAAATCAGTGCCCCAAGTAACGTCATACTTGAATTTCTTCTTTTTATACGGCGTTGAATTCATCAAAACCTCAATCGCTTCTGTATACGTAATTCGTTTGAACTCATTTTCTGTTACGAACGTCAAACGTTCCAATAATCCCATTTCATTTCTTTCAGCAACTGGTTTTGAAGCTTGTTCGTTCGATTCGCGTTCATTTAAGAATTTCAAATCATCAGCGCAATGTTTCATCACATACGAACAAATGTATTTCAGCATTTCCTCTGCCAAATCCATGTTGTCGTGAATGTCATTGAACGCCACTTCCGGTTCGATCATCCAAAATTCTGCTAAATGCCGAGAAGTATTCGAATTTTCTGCACGGAAAGTTGGTCCAAACGTATATACTTGTCCCAATGCCAAGGCTCCTAATTCTGCTTCTAATTGACCTGAAACCGTCAAATTTACCGGTTTTGCAAAAAAATCTTCGGAATAATCCACCTTTCCGTCTTCGGTTTTTGGAAGATTTTCCAAATCCAAATTCGTGACGTGAAACATTTCACCTGCTCCTTCCGCATCTGAACCGGTGATGATTGGCGTATGTAAGTAGTAAAATCCTTTGTCGTTAAAGAATTGATGAATGGCGAAAGAAACTGCGTGACGAACTCTGAAGACAGCCCCAAACAAATTGGTTCTAAAACGCAAATGTGCTTGCTCACGCAAATATTCAAGGTTGTGTTTTTTGGGCTGCATGACCGTTTTTTGAACATCATCTGGATTTGCTTCACCGATAATTTCGATCGCCGACACTTGCAGTTCTACTGCCTGACCTGCACCTTGTGAAGCTACCAATTCACCTGTCAAACCAACCGACGCACCGGTAGTTATTTTTTTCAAAATTGCATCATCAAACTTTTCAAAATCGACAACCGCCTGCAAATTATTGATCGTAGAACCGTCATTCAACTGAATAAATGTATTGCTTCGAAAAGCACGCACCCATCCTTTCACTACCAATAATTGTCCGACCTCTGCCTGACGTAAAACATCTGCAATTTTTACCCTTTTCATCTTATTCATTTAGAGCCACAAAAATAAATAAATAACTCGAAGGAAACAGCGAAAAGACGCCGTATTCGATCAAAAATCGAGAAATTGAAGGAAGAAATAGAAAAAAGTTTCCCTTCGGGAAAAAAGGGTAATTGAATCATTTTTCAACAAAAAACACAAAAAAATTGTTGTACATTTAAAATAAGTTTCTACATTTGATTAATATTTCGTCAAAACAATGTTTAAAATATCAACAAAATGACATCTTTAAAAATTAACGACACCGCGCCAAGCTTTGCAGGAAAAGATGAATCTGGAAAACTCATTCAATCCTCAGACTTCGAAGGAAAAAAATATGCGCTCTATTTTTATCCAAAAGACAACACACCCGGATGCACCGTACAAGCGTGTAATCTGCGAGACAATTACGCTGCTTTGACCGCGGAAGGAATTGCGATTATTGGTGTGAGTATGGACTCAGAAGTTGCGCACCAAAAATTCATTGCAAAATATGAACTTCCATTTCCATTAATTGCAGACACCGACAAACAGATCATCGAGAGTTTTGGTGTTTGGGGTCCCAAAAAATTCATGGGTAAAGAATACGATGGAATACATAGAACCACATTTGTGATGGATGAGGAAAATAAAATTCGTGGAATTATTTCAAAACCCAAAACAAAAGACCACGCAGCAGAAATTTTAGAAATTTTTAATTCAATTTAATCAGCACGTAAATAGATTACGAACATGTGCGCATACCTTTGCATCACAATTAACCCGAAGAACTAGGTTGCAAGATGATAAACGATAGTCGATCAATCTAGGAATTCAATTACTCAATAAAATAAAACGATATGGCAGTTAAAGAAATCAACGCAGACAAATTGAAAGCACTTCAGTTAACCATGGAGAAGCTTGACAAAACATACGGGAAAGGAACCGTAATGAAATTAGGAGATGCTCCAATTGAAGAAATGGAAGTTATCCCTTCGGGATCAGTCACCCTCGATCTTGCACTTGGAGTAAACGGTTATCCGAAAGGAAGAATCATTGAAATTTATGGTCCAGAATCATCCGGAAAAACAACCTTAGCGATCCACGCGATTGCTGAATGTCAAAAAGCAGGTGGCATTGCAGCCTTCATTGATGCAGAGCATGCCTTTGATCAGTTCTACGCACAAAAATTAGGCGTTAATGTAAATGAATTGTTGATTTCACAACCAGACAATGGTGAGCAAGCGTTGGAAATCGCTGACAACCTAATTCGATCCGGAGCAGTTGATTTGGTGGTTATTGACTCGGTTGCAGCACTAACGCCAAAAGCGGAAATTGAGGGCGAAATGGGCGACTCTCAAATGGGACTTCAAGCCCGACTAATGTCGAAAGCATTGCGTAAATTAACGGGCTCGATTTCGAAAGCAAAATGTACCTGCATTTTCATCAACCAATTGCGAGAAAAAATCGGCGTGATGTTCGGTAACCCAGAAACAACAACCGGTGGAAACGCCTTGAAATTTTATGCATCAGTTCGTATTGATATTCGTAGAGCTGCGCAAATCAAAGACGGCGAAGAAATCATTGGAAATCATATCAAAGTGAAAGTGGTGAAGAACAAAGTGGCACCACCATTCCGAAAAGCAGAATTCGACATCATGTACGGCGAAGGTATTTCAAAAGTAGGAGAAATCATCGACCTCGGAGTAGAATTCAACATCTTAAAGAAAAGCGGATCTTGGTTCTCTTACGGAGAGACACGTTTGGGACAAGGACGCGATGCTGTGAAAAGTTTAATTGGCGATAATCCAGAACTAATGGAAGAATTGGAAGCCAAAATCAAAGAAGCTCTTGGACAAAACCCTGCTATTTTAGTGGACGGAGGACAAGACTAACTGCATATCGTTTAGACAGCGTTTCGAAAGGAGCGCTGTTTTTTTATGCCCTCTTTTCCGATCCTCCACTAAACGTATTTCCAAAGCGGTTTGCGAACGTTGTTCCGAAATCGAAAACAACTACCAAATTTCTAAAAAAACAACCGCCCATTCAACCATTCTGGATCAAGTACAGCGTTGCGTTTTTTATAAAAATCTATTGCCAATTGGTTCCACTCGAGTACTTGCCAATCCATGCGTTTAACTCCGCTGGCGCGAGCGATTTCTACCACCCGATCAAACAGCTTTCCTCCGATACCCGTTTTTCGAAATTCCGGCAAAACAAAAAAATCTTCCAGATACAAACACTTCCCTTTCCATGTCGAATACGATGTGTACCAAAGTGCAAAAGCAATAATCTCGGAATCCACCTCGCAAACAAGTGCACTGCAAATTTGCTCATCAAACAAATGCATCTCCAACTCCGCCGACGTATTGATCACTTCATCTGGCGCCTCTTCATACGCTGCAAGCGCTTGAATCAATCTCAAGATTCCTTCGCCGTCGCCACGCTGTGCAAATCGAATTTCCATTAAATACCCGCTAAATTGAGACGCAAACGAATTCCTGCACTCGTATTCCCTGTAGGGTAACTCGACGCAATTTTTGGCGTGTTAATCACTTGATCATAATACAACTGAACAGTAAAGTTTTGTCCGATGTTGTAATCCGCAGACGACTTGATTGAAACTACGCGCTGACCTGCAGTTCCTTGATTCGTGTTCTCTTCAATCTTCCGAATCACCGTCAAATTATCTCTAAACGAAAAATCGAAGCGAATATTCAATGGTTCTTCCAATTTCTTGTCTTTCACTTTGAAAGGCAATTTCACTTTTGGAAACTTGTAGCCTACTCCAATCACCCATTCAGTTCCCAAAATTTCGGTTACTTGATTGTTTGTCAACGCCAAATTCGCGCTACGGTCTTTCTTCAACTCAAATTTTGTTAGCAATCCTTGACCGTTCACATTCCAAGTCGCATCTACACCAATCAACGGTGAAAAACGCTCCGAAATCGTGATGTTGGTGATGTTTCGCGCGACATAGAAATTGTTGTTTTGATCCAACGCATTTGAATTACCGTTCACATCTAACGTCCCTTTCAAGTTGGTTTGCAAACCACCTACTGTAACCGAACTACTGTAACCGTGTCGAATAACAAAATTCTTTACATACTTTTTCATAAACGGATACTTCGTCAACCCGTTGTAATTAATTGTCCAGTTTGGCAACGGCATGTTTTTAATTGGGTTGATGTTACGTGCATTCACATTGTTGTCGGAATAACTTGTCAAGAAAGCACCGATAATAACCTCTTGCTGTGTAGCTCCATAACCACCCGCGTAACCACCCGATGTACCCACCGAATTTGGATTTGAATCACCCAACAATTGCGATACCGCCAAACGATTGCTTCGCAACTTGTCAAATACAGGCGATTCATTGTCTTTGCCAAACTTCGCAAATGCAGATCCAAACGAAATTGTTGAGTATGTCAACGTAGCAGTTTCCATTCTACTTTGACTTTGAAACTGCTGTGCATCATCATTCCATCTGAAAAACTCACCGGAGCTCACCCCGTAATTGCGGTTCATTGTCAATTCGATGTTTAAATCTTTCAACGGTTCAAGTGAAGCACGACCAGAGATGTTTTGTGAATGTGTCAACATATACTGACGGTTCAATTCACTATTTTTTACCAGCCATCCGTTTTGCTCGGTAATGCGTGCGATGTCATAACCGGTCTCTCTACCCGCTAAATTATAGCGTTGTTGTCCGAAAACAAATCCCGCCATACCACCTGCATTGCCGTTCGACATTCCCAAGATACTTGAACCTTCACTGTATCCAGGAAGCAACGTACCATCGTTGAGTGCATAGGTAGCAGAAACGGAACGAACCGTCATCACCAAGCGACCGAGAAAACCGCCTACTGGAGTAACTTCTTTTTTCTCGCGTTCTTCTTTGCGTTTTTTGCGTTTCTCTTCGCGCTCAAATTTACGTTTCTTGCGTTCAAACTGCCGCAGTTCTTTCGGCGTCATTTCAGAAAGTGGCTTGTCTGGAAGCAATTCTTTTGGCTTTTCGTCTTTTTTATCACCACCCTTCACCGCAGATTTACGTCCGCTTGGTTCTGTTTTTTCGTCACCGTCTGATGTTTTCGATGTGTTTACTTTCGCCCGTGTCGGTTTACCATCATTGATGATTTTTTGGAAATACGGCACTTTCGAATACAAAGTCGTAAAATTCAATTGCGCTGTACCGTTAAATACGCGGCTATTTTGAATAATGTTTCCATATTCGCTCTGCCCCAACGGAGCGCGTTGCCAGTTGTAAGTACCACTGTACTTTAAATTACCGGTCATCCAATCCAACGCTGGAATTTTGTCAAACGGAATGTTATATCCAAAATTAAAATCATGCGTGTAATCAATCGATTGACCCAACGTTCGCATTTGAGTAAGAATCGTGTCTTTAAACTCACGGTAATTATCTGGGTCTTGTTTTTTATCAATTCTTCCTTGGTTCTCATCAAACAACGAACGGTTTGTTGCGTTGAATGAAAACTTCAAATTCTTGGTTACATCATACGCAAAATTGTATTTTCGATTCCACGTAAATGACTTGACATATACAGGTTGGAATTCATAACCAGGAGTGATGTTGTTGCGCACTTTGCGTTCGTTGTAACTTCTCACGAGATCATTGGTAATTCCAATGTTTTTAGGCGCTAAATAAATGTTTGCATCTTTTATTAAAGCCCACCATTTCGATTTTTGCATGAACTTCACCTTCTTGAACGGCTCGATCGGTTTGGCAGAAAACGAATAATTGTAATTCAATCCACCTCTCCAAATCTTCGTACGATCGTAATCCAAATTAAAATCGCGGTGCAAATTTTCACTAAATGCATAATTCAACGAGAAATTCGAAATATTCCAAAAATGCGGTTTGGCATCTGCCCCAAGTTCTTTTCGAACATTGGTAAAATTGTACGATCTACGTTCCGTATAGTCTTGTCCAGCCCGCGCGCGTTCTTTTCTCTCTGCCAAATCCGTGTAATCGTTTAATCGAATATCAGGATTGTATGGGTCGTATTCCGGATTGATAATTCCGACCGAATAGCCGTAGAAAAATGGCAACGACACTTTCAAGCGTTTACCGAAAAACTGTCCTAATTGTACGTTCGTGTTGAAATCAAAGCCCAATTGCTCATTTCGTTGACGTTCTTGTACTCTACTTTCAATCGATCCCCAATTGACACTGCTGTAATTTCCTGACATCGAAACATTGGCAAAGTCCGCCGCTTGAATTTGCATTCGAGCCACAGCTGCTGATCCTCCTTCGTTTTGAAAATCTGAAAGTCGCAACTCGTTCACCCACACAAATGCACACTTATCGAGTCCATCGTCGGCCCACGGATTTTCCTCCGTTTTACTTGGGTTCCGAATTCCGATCATAACCGAACGAATTCCTTGTAGGTTTGGACTACCTTTCACACGAATCAAGCGTTCTGGATTAGCAGGGTCGACCATGACATATTCAACCGTATTGTTGATCGTCGAATTGGGATCACTTGCAACCGCATTCCGCTGCTTTTTAGCTTTCAATAGATCATCAAAAATGATTTCCACGTTGTTGAGCTCAGGCCAAATGGATTCCTCGCGATTATCTTCCCAAGCACTTACCTGCAATGGCATTTCGTATTCGTAGTAATTCTCTGTAAAATCGGTACCAAGACGCACAAACAAGGTCAAATCTTCACTATTGAGCGGTTTTGACTTCGTGATTTCCTCCGCGTGAACAAACATTTTCAATTTCTTATACGTACGAACGTCGAATTGAACATTTCGATAAGCCGCACGTGCATCTCCATCTTTCAAATTGCACACCTCCAACGAAAGTGATTGCTCATTCAACTGACGTTGTTGCACTTGCGCAGGATCTACTTCACGGATGATTCCCGGAGGCAATTTGTAATTGATTGGATATCTTTCTGCGTTTTCTTCAAAATTGACTGCCGAAATATTGAACGTTGTGGCATTTGGATCTGTCACCACACCTTCTCCCGGCTGCGCAAGGTCTCGCAAGTATTTTCTCCATTCTCCTCGGATAAACTCCAACTTCGCAAAACGCAATACAACTTCTTCATCAAAACCAGCCAAAAACATACGCATAAAACGGATGGATCTAAAATCCGTGATTCCATTGATTACTTGCTCTGGTTCACTGACTGGAATTTTATACTGAATCCATTTTTCAACTTTGGTACTTCCATCTGGCTTAAACGTTTGAACACTCGTCACGTAATTTTGCCCAACAATGGTGTCGCCTGGACGCAAACTCACTCTGTATTGAAAATAACTTTCTGTCTCCGAAATATTGTTATCTTGATTCAAATCCTCCATGTCTGGAAGGTTTGTTGCTTGCGTCGGATAACCGTCGTTGTTTGCCGTGTCCGACATCTCTGTCGTGTAGGAGTTTCCTTCCGTCAGGTTGTAACGTTTATAACGTTCTAAGATGTTTGCCTCCTGTACATCGTATTGATCGTCTCGGTAAAAGGTGTAATCATCGGAAGATGGATCCGCAATCATCCGCGCTTTGGCTTGTGGCGACAACGTTGGATTATTTTGCACCCAATTTACATAATTCGAATACGCCAAGCGCTCCGATGTATTGTTTCGTCCATCCAATCCAACATCTTGATTGACACGTGTAGCTGGGTCGGTATTAAACGCATTCACAATTACTTGTTGTGTAGGCACCACCGCCCACGGTGTGAAATCTGTATTCGTCAAATCACCCGCGGCACTCGGCAAGCCATTTTCAAAACTTTTGCGTGAATCTGGTAAGATGTCTTCCGACACGTTACCCAAGTTGAAATACAAATCACCTCCGTTGTGTGGTGCATTTGGATTGACCTTTTCTGCATCTTCATTGAACGGACTCAAAATCCAAAACTGAATAAACTCAATATTCGCTTGCTCAAAATCATTGGTTGTTAACGCACGCATAACTCCACCCCAACGGTTTTCTGGATTCGTAAAATTACCGTCAGCGTCTACCGTGTTGGTAGTATCGTAGTTGTACATACCACGTTCTTTCGGATAATATGCTAAATCCAAGAACTGAACCATTGGCACTGTCCCGTAAGCTAACTGCGAGTTTTTAAAGATTTCTGTTTGTCTCACCAAACGCATTCGGCTATCCGAAAGCATTTCAGGACTGTCGATAATGTGCTGAGGAGTAATCGCTGATGCAGAGTAAAACATCTGGTCGATTTGATACCATGAAACTTTCGATCTTCGGAATCCGGAAGATAAACTTTGTGTACCTGCCTCGGGGAACAATCCCGGCTGACCTTGCGGGATAGACGCCATTTTCCACGCGCTAACTGATTTCAAATCAATAAAACTTTGACTTCCCTCAAAATCATCGATGTAGGAAACTCCGTCTTTCGTGATTGCACGCGGTACTCCTGGAATCAAATGCGCGACTTCCCCTGTAAACGAAATCGAAGACTTCGCTTTGGTAGAAATTACGGGTAAATAGTCGACCAACTTGGTCAAAAACGGAACATCTTTTCGAAAGGCGATATCCAGCCCCAATACGTTATTTTTGAAAGGCTCGCTTCCAATATCAACCTTTTGCGTTACTGGACGTTCCATCATGCGCATCCACGTAGCACCGACATTGAAATCTTGCGAGAAACGATAATTCAAATGCGTTCCCATCAAGGATTTTGCTTGAAATCCAAACACGGAATTACTTTCAATCGAAATCTTCAAGGGGGTGTTTGATTCTAAAATTCCCGTATTCAAAATCTTTACGCGACCCAAGTTGTAATCTACCGTAAAGTCGACACCTTCTACCAATTTGATTCCTCCTGCGGTTATTGTCACCGCTCCCTGAGGAACGTTCAATGAATTCAGCGGAATATCCGACGAAATTGATGATTGGTATTCTCCTTTGAGTACAAAACGATTTTTGGATGGGATTTGCTGTGCGGCTGTTTTGGTTGAATCGTATAATTCTGAAAACGTTGCTTTGTCGACAATCACTTGCGGAAGATCCGCCGCAATCAATTTATCTCTCAATGTCTTCCCAAACGGTTCGACGGTTGAAAAATAGATTCTTCCATTTTTTGGATTTACCGTACCACCTCTTTCTGAACGGTTTCCAACAAAATTCATGGGTGCAAAGTCAAACAATCCATCCGAAAACGGTTGCTCATTCATGTTGATTCGGTCCATTTCCAACACCGTCACCAACTGATCGTCCTTCACGCCTTCTGCCGGAAAAAATGGAACCAATAAACTATTTTCTGGATTGTTGTACAAGATATCTAATCTGAATCCTTGCTTGTCCAATTGGTAAGCACCGATCGAATAGACGTTTTTCATCATCAAATCCCAAACCTTATTCTTCGGACTGGTCAATGTAGGCTTCAACAACTTCATTATCAATGCATCTTGCCCCGAAACACCATCAACAGAAAATTCCCCAACTTGATACGTTTCACCACGATACGTGTACTCGTACGCAACAGCCAATACCTCATCGTTATTCAACGGAAGATTCAAGGAAATGAATCCAAGCAAAGCGTTGTATGAATATTCTTGGTCTGTCAGTTTTCGCGCGTTTTCCACTTTTTCATAATGTACCGCTTGTACAAAAGGTCCTGGACTGATATTTTGTGCATTGAGCG
>SSGT01000173.1 GCA_008017065.1 Crocinitomicaceae bacterium | reverse complement strand
GTGATTTGCTTTCAAAAGTTCTATTTTTACGGATAAGTCACAAGATTGGCTTGAAATGTTGCAAAATCCGAAGTGTTGTGATTTGCTTTCAAAAGTTCTATTTTTACGGATAAGTCACAAGGTCGTGGCTTATTTCGTAGAAATAGCAAGGGTTTCAGCCTTTTATTACAAAATAAAAAAAAGTGTATTTGTTGTGCCGATCCTAAAATCGTGCTGTCAAATTTCGATCCTGCGAGTTGATTAAAATAGTTCCAGTTGTTGTGCTGGTGGATTTGAACTTTCTTTTTTTGTACCATAAAAAATTTCCATTTTCCCAAATTGCTTGTCGGTAATGGCAAAAACTCCTACTTTCCCTTTTTCGGGCAAATTTCCTTTCACCCGCTTGGTATGTACTTCTGCGCTTTCTGAACTTTGACAAAAGCGAATATAAATCGAAAATTGAAACATCATGAACCCGTTGTCAATTAATTTCTTTCTAAAATCAGTTGCTGCTTTCCGTTCCTTTTTGGTTTCGGTCGGCAAATCAAATAATACCATTACCCACATAGTTCGATATGCATTAAAACGTTCGGATAACATGGATCAATGATGAAATTCAGGATAATGAATCTTGCGTTGTTCTCCCGCAAAACACTTGTACAAACTCGCCGTTGTGATACTCACTGCGTGGAAAAGTGGGCGTTTCAATCCGTTGATTTGGACATCGATTTGCGGAAGTTTCAACAAGGCTATTTTTTGAGCCTGCGTGAGTCCATCTTCTGATTGATTCAAATCGGGCAGATGCAACACCAACCAATCTACATACGGTCGATACGGCTCCATGATGTCGTCGGCCAAGCAAAATGCATTGTATTTATTGCGGTGAAAAATACCCATCGAAGGAAACATCCCGGATGCCGTAAGCGAGCGAGCGACTACCGAACGCAAAATTGCATAACCGTAATTTAATTGCGCATTGGGCGTTTCAGGGTCGCGCGATCGCACAAAATTGCCACCGTAAATTTTCCCCCAATAGTGAGAAGCGGCTTGCCCTTCGCAATTGCTTGTGTCACCACTTACTACTTCTCCAACCAGGTGAATCAATCGGTCGTTTTTCTCGCCCAAATACAGCAATACTTGCGCTTGGTTGTAGATTTTGGATTTTACGGTTTGTTGCCACAATTGTTTTTTCAACGGTGCGCTCGCTTCCAATTGGGTGCGCATGCGCTGTGTTTGTTCGCTGTTGCTTTCAAAAGGTAAAAACATTCCGCTCGGCATGTACTTGCAATTACAGGTAATGATGGCGACGTTGTTCTCCAACAAATACTCCAACAAGCGGGTGGTAATGGTGATTTGTGGATGCTCCAAAATAACCATTCCTACATCTTCGATGGGGACAGACTTAATTGTTTTTTCGTCGTTTTTCAATTCAACGACCAGTTGCTGGTTCCTGCAGGATAAATACGCAGGATTGCTAAAATGCAGGGTTCGCTTGACCATACACGTAGTTTATCGGGTTAACAAACTACTTCAACGGATTAATTTTGAAAAGGTTATATTTCGTTGTTTAGATTTGAAAATATTGATTTCATCACGATGTGGCGCAACATGTGAAATACATGTTACCCACGCCGTCCTTAGTGATAATACATTTTATAGTTCACCCACACAAACTATTTTGCCTAGATGGTTGGTTCTAACTTTAATAATGTCTTTAAGATTTGAAGGTGTTTGAATAAAATAATATGAAATAGTCGAAAGCATTTTTTTGCTTTTCAAGGTTTCACCAGAAATAGCCTGTGTTTCCAAATGATGTGCGAACATATAATTTTTCGTTGAAATTTTCTGTACCCTAAACAAATTCGGGCTAATTTTTGAATAATTAGATGGGTCTAATAAGTCAATTTCGTTTGGATTAAACCCTGTTTTCTCGTTTGGAAAAACAAAGTATTCGTTTTGTTTTAATGTGAATAAAAACTGCCATCCGTTATCTCTATTGTACGCCTTATCGATTGCAGGTAACCCTTGATTGATACGCATCACAGCTTCGTAAAAGGAAACCACTTTTTCTTGCAAATTCCCTTTCTCATCTCGATAGATTGCAACGTGGTGGTTGTTGCCAGTATTTACAAAATCAACAGCTTGTTTGTTACCGTTTTGATCGATTACTACTTTTCCGTTTTTGTCTTTTTTATCGTGCAAGGCGACTGCATTACTGATTCCCGTTATAGTAACTGATTTGATCTGAATGCCTTTTTCTTTGTTTAGCCAGATTGGATGTTCGTCTAAGTTTGTGAAAGCCTTTTTTGCATCGTTATTAAATTCCTGCAGTCGCTTTTCAAGTAGCCTGCGAATTTTTACATCAACTACTTTGTCAATTTTTAATTCAGGACTAATTGGCTTGCGAATAGTATAAATAGTAATCTCTGAAACTAATTTTACTTTATCAGGAATGGTTTTCGTTTTAGAATCATTCACGTAAATTGGATTTTTATCCAAACTGTTTTTTCCAGTGAATGCTTTTTTGGGATCATTATCAAATTCTTCTAATCTTTTAAGTAAAGCAACTCGGTAATTTTGTTTTGCAACTTTGCATATCGTATCTTGATCAAAATTTCCTCCAACTTTTACATCTTTCGTTTCATACTGTTTGATACTGCCATAAACAGTTTCCAAATGTAGTTGTCCTCTTGGAGTGAAAACTTTTTGTGCATGATCACTCCCTTTTATCTTATTTTTATTCGGAGTAACTATTTTGTTTTTTGCTTTGAATGAAATCAAGGTGTTTTCAAGGTGATTTTTTGCTTCATGTCTAAATTTATGCAGCTCCATCGGAGGAATAAATCTCAACTTGTTACGTTCGTCTTTATACAACTCCTTTTTTTCGATTCCGATGACCTTAGAAAATTCTTTGCTATTTTCATCCTTACGCGCATTCAAATGATTCAAATATTGTACATGACTCGGTCTTGTAAATGCAACCGTGAGTGCATCCATTGCATGATGTCGATGATCATTGCGTTTTGTCCAATCTATTATTCTTGGGAGTTTTTTACCTTCACGATTCGTTTCGTAATAAGTCAATCCTAACTTTTCGTACTTCTCCCAATTTAACTCTTGTAAAACATTGACTAATTGCCAATCTTCCCTTAAGCGGTTTGTAATAGTACCTGTCGTTGTCGTAACTTTACGAAATACGTCTTGTAAAATATCTTTTGCTTTTTTTGCTATATATTGGGAGTTCCGCAAATCTCTGTCAATAAATCCATCTTCAATTTCTGACGATTTTTTTAGAAGTTTAGTGAGTTTCCCTTTTTTGCCATCCACATTTTTGAAAAGATCCTCAACTCTTTTTTCAAATTCCTTTAATCCACTTTCGCCATACTTTTCTGATACAAAATCGTAAGCGGTCCTGTCACCTTTTTCAATGTTGATGCTTCTTAGTTCAAGTGTTTTATTCGAAAATGAATCATCAAATAAGCGTGATTGTGGAATAATGTGTTCAATGTCAAAGTCTTTACTGAATAACTTTTGGGCAGATATGTATTCATTTGAGTATAAAGTTTTATATCCGTTTGGTTCTAGCTCTTTGTAGAGTTTATAACGGACAATATCATTCTTGCTTACATAAGTAAGTCCAAACTCGTTTTTCAGAATCTCTTTTATCTTCTCGTGTTCAATTGTTGCCTTATTGATGTTTTTTGTAGCATCTTCTCTTTCTTTAGCGCTTTTCTTTAGTTCACGTGCAAGTTCCAAACGCACCTCCACTGGTTTTCCGTATTCTTCAATAATTGCATTAACTACGTGAATTGTTTGATTTAAAATTTTCTCAACAACAGGATTACGTAAACTATTTTTCTCTAAAATTTCTAGTTTATCTTTAAGTTCTCTACTTTCTAGTTCTTCTTTGTTGAGAGATTTTGAATGATTATATCCCGCTAAACTTGCCGCTTGACTGTAATCCAATCCATCTTTTAGATGAGGTAAAATTTTCGAAATTGCTTTAGCACTTAAACTTGCATAATCTGGTTCAAAAGTAACTTTGGAGATAAGCTGAGCATATTCTTTTTCAAAGCCAAATTTCACTTGTAATTTCCGAATTAAACTATCATTTCCTGTTTTGGAATTATCTCCTTCATAAGAATAAAGTAAATGCCAAAACTGATAAGCTGCTTGATTTTCTAATTCTTTGCCTTCCAACAAAGTATTAAATTTTAATATCTCTGTATTAATTCCGATTGTCGTAAAAACGTTTTCAATCAATTCAACAATTTTAGTTGCAGTCATTTTTCCCAAATCATGTTCTCCATGACCTGATATTTCAATTATTTGTTTGAAGGCTTCGTAAAGTGTTGCGTTAGTTCTATTTCCATCAACATCTTTGAAGTTTAGATCTAAATCTTTGAAATCTTTGAATAGAATTTTTAAAATTTCAGCTTTCGAAAGTTTATTTTTCACATTCAGTTCTTCGAATAATAATTTTTTGGAGTCGTCGTCCAAGCGCCATTTAGTTCTCTCTTTTTTATTCCAAACTTCTAGATCATTCAGACGTTGCCAAATTCTAAATTCTTGAAATAGAGGAGAAGATTTAGGTGTTACTTTTGGGCCGATTAACCTAGTCTTAAGTTTTCCATCTACTATGATTTCTCGTGGTTTACTCTCTAGTTCACATGTGTTTTTTAGACCTTTTTGAGATTTTAATCTTCGTTGGTAAAATATGCAAATGTCTTTAAGTTCAGTCTTTAATTCATTTGACAATTCCGCATGATGTTTAGATTGCTCTATCCAAATAGTATCAAATTCATCTTCATAATCTTTTCTGTAAAAAACTTGCCCTTTTAATCTTGTATGACAATTTTCTTGAATTTGATTAAATAAATATTGACCAACTGTTTGTTTGTTGAAATACAATTCTTTACTTCTGTCACTAATGTCTCCTAGATATCCACTTGATTTATTGATGTCATTGTTGATATCTGATAAAACAATTGCTAATTGTTCAAAATCTAACTTTTGTTTTGTTGCAATTGCTCTCCACTTATAGTTTTCAATTTTTAATTGTAAACCTTTTGTTTCTCTCTTTATTCCAACGATCTTGAAAGGATCTTTACAGATGGCCCAGGTCTGTGTTTTATTTCTCCCGTGGAGTTTTTCTTTCAAAATATCATTTAAAACATCTGAATAAAATTGCTGTTGGAAATTCCAGATTAAGTCAAATTCATTTTGTAAATCAGAACGATAGAAGTCTGGTAAATGCTTTTTCTCATTCTGTAATAAATCAAAACAATACTGTCCTGGAGTAATGTTTTCTTCGTGAAGTTTCATAGCAACTTCCATACCATCGATTAATTGCCCTTCATCATCATTTTTGGCTTTACGACTACTTTTATAGCCTCGCTTTTTATTGATAGAAATCAATACTCTAGCAAATTCCTCTTTTGAAATTTTTTGTGATACTGCTTTTGCTCTGAGTTCTAAAGTTTCATATGTCGAATTTTTCCCATCTTCCGACAATATTGTTTCATCAGTTATGAAGCCGTTTTCCTTTAATATACTGAGTAATTCTGTCCTTCTAAGTTTATATCGTTGCAAATTTCGTCTTGCACTTCGACTGTTTGTGCGATCTTGATTTGTCGTGATCGCTTTACCTTTCTCAAAGTTTCCAATTTCGTCAGTACTTAAAGGAATAACTCGTACTCCAGTTCTAATAATTTCTGATTGCTGATTTTCGCGCTCTAAGACCAAAGCCCAACCTATGCTTGTGCTCCCCAAATCCAATCCCAAAATCATTTTGCCATTCGTGTTGTTCATCGTAATCTAAATTAAGTTGATTAAAACTAATTAAAATATTCAAACGGAGTGTTTTCCGTTTAAAAAATAGTCGTCTTTTGTTGTATTTGTGAATCCGTTTGTTGGTTGCTTTCTTTTTGTGGTCTTGGTGGCACGACCTTGTCGGATGTTGTTCGTTTTTTTGTGTGGTTTTTGCTCAAAAACAACTTCAAAATAGGGGAGTCCATGGTCGCCAACAACGGGTCTGATTCCGGTAATCTCCAACTGATCGTCGAGTACGTGGTTGATGTCGAGTACAAAATAGCGTTCTTTAGATGCAAATTCGGGGTTGCTATGGTAATAGAAATTGATATTCTCCATCAATGCATCTTCTTCTTGTTGGGAGATTAATGATTCAGCAGTTTGCGTTTCATTTCCAAGCAACCAATCGTGTTCGAATGCTTCTAGTGAGTCTACGGAGTAATATACAACCGAAGCTTCGTCATTTCCGGAGGCATTGTTCCAGTGTTTTTGGAGATACGTTTCTGACTGAAAACGGGGTAGGGCTTCCTGTTCAACGATCGGATTGGTTTTTACGCGCGTCAAGGTGTCGTCTTCCGATTTCAGCGAATAATATGTTGGCGTTTTGAGGAGCACATAGGGCTCAATTTTTTTCCAATCTTGATTTGATCGAATTTCTTTGAGGGCGTAAATTGCCACACGAATTTGTTCCCAATGTTCGGCTTTTGGCTCAATATGCGTAATTTCTGCGTGAAACTCGAGTAATTCGGTATCCATCAAAATACTCAAGGTTTTGTTACTTTCTCTCGGTACGAATCCGATTTTCTTTTTGTTAAAATACAAGGCGATTGCCCGTTTGTCAAACTGATTTTCGGGTTCCCGAACGAGTTCAATCAACCCGCTATCATTGATCTCGTCGATGCAATTTGGTCCTTCGTAATACTGAAATCCGCGCACGAAGAAATGCTTCAAATAGACTTTTTCATACTGTTTAATTTCCAATTGGGAAATGTGGGCAACGCCAAACAATCCAACGGCATTTTTTAGAAACTCAATTCGCTTCATCGTACTTAAAATTTAAAACAAACGTAGTTTGACAGGTCGTAATCTATGTACGATCATGTAATTTTTGATGAAAAATATTTTTTCAAACAATTTTCGCTGGTTGTATCAAATTTATTGATATGTTTGTGTCAGAACTTTAGAAGCAAATCACAATAAGGATTATTCCGTTGTGAAAACATTTACTACGGGGCATACGCAAGTTTGCCTCGTTTTTTGTTTTAAATACGTC
>SSGT01000056.1 GCA_008017065.1 Crocinitomicaceae bacterium | reverse complement strand
GACCGATTAAAAAACCACTTAACACAAAAAAAAGTTCGACTCCATAAACGCCCATTTTGTAAAATGTGTAATTCAAAAACGAATTCGAAATCAATTCAAAATGCCCTATCAACACCAATAGAATTGCTGTTGTGCGAATCAAATCTAATCCACTATTTCTAGATGTTCCAACTGTCATAAGTATCACGAATTAATGGAAGCACTTCTTCATCTTTCAAAATCTTCACAGTTTTGAACATTGCAGGTTCTTTTGGATGAAAATTAGTTGTTTCTGGTGTCCATTTTAAGTAAACATCGTCGTACCACGAAACATCTGTTCCTTCATCGTGCTTGTGTGTAATCATTTTATTCCGAATATGAACATCTTCTTTTCGAACATACGATAAATGATGAAACCAAATATCTGCTTCAATAAATGCCAAATTTACTGATCGAATACCGGTATACTCAACAAAGTGTCGAATTGGAAAAAGAACCATCGGTTTAAAATTTTCTGGTGGAAAAACTTGATATTTTGGGGACTTGAAATAGGTGAACATATTAACTCTTACTTCACGATTGAAGGACTTATAATTTCGAGCTGTTTTTTTTAACTTTCGCAACTCACTTTCTTCGTAAATTTCATCACTATCAACATAAAGACAATGAGTTGCATCTTTGATGTGTTCTCTAATAAACTCTAGACCAGCTTGAACATGATCTTTTTGAGAGTTCCAAGTCCCTCTTTGAATAAGTACTTTACCTGGATATTTATTTTCTAAACTTTTTAAAACCGTATTTAGTCTATCTCCCTGTGCTGGATCGCCATATATTTCATCACCCCAAGCAACGTCGGAAACAACAAAAAGTATTTTATGGACATGATCTGCAATTGAGTAAACTGAAGTTTCTAACCACTCGTCTTCAGAAAAAATTTTATACTGCGCAACAAAATATCTTTTTTTAAAAAAGAACTTTAACGATGTAAGCTTATTTGATAATTTTTTGGAAAAATACATGTCATATTATTTTGATTATTTTTTTTTCAACAAACATACTGAAATCGACAAAATATTCATCTGAATCAATTTGTACATGCCAACCACCTGCTCCCATCCGCGCGCCCAGCAGATTTCGTTCACGGGTATCGTTCTCCTTTACGGTTAAATTTTTATCGTAAAAATCGTCCTCGTAAATCTGAATTTTATGCTCATGGTCCAATTCAACAATCCATCTAAAAAATTCATCAGGCAATTCAAACGAATTACCACTCCAGGTTCGACGTTGATAATCAATCGCCAGAAAAATTTCATCGGCATCGGCATACACCAATGGCAGGGATGTTTTCAACATCTGGTAATCGTACGATACTAGAAATCCAACTTTAATTTTTTGCATCCGCCCTTTTAAATTTTGATAGAATTAATTTAATACTCAAAACAAGATAAAGCCGCTTGTTTTGGAAAATTAAACTTGGTTTTTTTGATCGAATTTTTTTTAAATAAAATTCTACCTTGTCGAAATCTCCAACAACATGATGATAATCGGCTAACGGGAAATAAAATCGAGTTTTATACAATTGGATTATCCTGTCATAACGAAAATCTGTCATTGCATTGAATCGGTCGATAAAAACGAGAAAAGCTTCTCCGAATCGGATATTTCCAGTAATTTCATTTCCCTTTTG
Organism: Crocinitomicaceae bacterium; assembly: GCA_008017065.1. GTDB lineage: Bacteria > Bacteroidota > Bacteroidia > Flavobacteriales_D > Crocinitomicaceae > JAQVCM01. The sequence goes on along the minus strand of SSGT01000056.1, from coordinate 7,456 downwards.
AGGGGCTGTAGAACTCGTTTGATGGATTCGGTAACAAGACATTACTTCGTCTATATAATGCACCTTGCCTTGACTAGCGAGTAGATAAGCGATTGCGATATCGCCAAACGGCAAATCATTTATCAAAACCATCAAATCTGAAAGTAGTGTTTCCGTATTTCGATAAACAAATGAACTTGTCTGTATTTCCCAGTGATGCAGTAAATTTTCGAACGTATAAAAATTAGCCTCCCGTGAAACCGGAGGAAGGAATGTGTGATCGTACGACCTCCCGTCCTCTAAAATAGCCACTTTATGAATACAGAAGTTGTATTCTGGATTTGCATCCAAAAAATCTATCTGCTTTTGTAACTTATGAGGGTCAGTCCAGAAGTCATCACCTTCAAAATATGCAATGTATTTACTTCTAGGAAAACGAAGTAAATCGAGCCAATTTCTTGCTGGACCAACATTTTTCTCTTGTAAAATAAGATGTATGAAGTGAGAATATTTCTGTTTATATTCTAAAAGAATAGACCTAGTACTATCTGTTGAACAATCATCTGCAATAACCAATTCGAATTCAAAATCAACCTTTTGATTAAGAACTGAATCAATAGCTTGACGAATGTACTTTTCATGATTATACGTAATCAAGCAAACAGATAATATTTTACTATTACTTTCCACCCTTTTCGCAAATTATAAAAATACTTGAACTTAAATCTGGATACTGTTGTCCTAATTGAAAACACCCATCAAGGTATTCCTTACTAATTATGTCGGTTTCAAGTAATCGATCCCATTGAAAATTAGCTAATGCTTTAAAAAAGATACCTGTCCTAAAAGTAACTTTTAATCCAGCAAGTCTTGCATCACGTTCTAATGTATCTAGGGAATACGTGATATTGTGTCCATGCTCTTTCTCTGCTGGTGTAACAGCTGAATTATGAGAAATTAATCCCATTTTCACTGCTATCTGTCTTGAAGGAGCATTTGCATTAGGACAAACTAAGAAAAAACGTCCTTTATCAGATAACCATTCATCATTGACACGCTTTAAAACCTTTACAGGATCATCAATATGCTCTAAAACATGTGTCATGATAATATTATCATACTTTTCTGGAAGGGTAACTTTCTCAAAGAGGTCATTCACAAAGTGAACATTTTCTCCTAGTCGTACTTTTGCAATTTCGATTGCTTCATCTGAAGCTTCTACACAGGTAATATCATCAAACAATGGAACTAATCGTTTTGTAAAGTCACCTTTAAACGAACCCAATTCCAGTAGATTCCCATCTAAAAAAAACGGTTTGAATGATTCTATCATGTAATGATGCATCACATCAAAATCAAAATTATAAGCGTACTTATGATCCGCAGTATCTTTCATTTCATTATTGTAATCTCTAACCATAATTAATTTCATTAAGCAGTTATCACCGCGTTCACTTATTTTTTTAAATCCTAGTTTCCTATAAAAATTGAGAGCTCGAAAATTAGAATTTTTAACTTCTAATTGAATATCTTGAATCTCAGTTGCTTTAATATCTTGTTGTAATCTGCTAAATAACTCAGATGCAACACCTAAATTAAGAAACTTATCTATAACACTCACATTCGTTATAAAACTAGTTTTACTGCATACATTATTATACGATGCAATTAGACCAACTAATTTATCATAGTTCCAACATTCATAGCGTTGAGCTTTTTGGTATAACTTATCTGCATATTCTCCAATAGGAATTTTAAGATTTATATCTTCAACGAATTCCTTATCACAAGCGTCGAGGTGCTCAAGAATTTGAGCAGTAGTTGAACGATTAATGTAGAAAGTAAAATTCATACTCTAAAAGACTACCTCAACAACACCAAATCCCTTCTTACCAAATTCATTCCCATTGTACAAAAGAAATACTTTATCATTCACTTCAACTAAATTTGGGTAACACCTCATGGAATTATCCCAATCATCAGTAGTTTCAAAATTAATTTCTTCATCTTTTCTAACCCAATCTTGTAAATTGGAAGATTCGGCATATCCTAAACGATATCCTCTTTCTTTATTTGTTCTAAAATCATCAGCATATCTGTAACAAAAGAACATACGATAGAGTCCATTTTTTTCAATAACAGTTGGCAATGCTTGACATTCGTCTTTATTGAGTACATCTTCTAAAATCTGTATGCCTTCCTCCTTTGACCAATTAATTCCATCGGTTGAAGTGGCATGCCCAATCTTATAAACTCTTGCAGGTGGTTCATTTTCTGTGGCTCCCTTCCAGTACTTACCATACATGTACCACATATGAAAAGTGTCATTGTACTTACGTACAAAAGAATCACCTACTAAACACGGTTCATATAATGAACTCGATAAAATAGGTCCCTTACCCATTCGTTTGAATGTTTTCCCTCCATCTTCACTAACAACTAATCCAGTAGAAGTTTCAACAGACACAGATACTCTGCGACTCCACCCACATGTATAGGCAAAAATCTTACCATCAATAACAGTAGGACTAAATGGGAAAATACCATGTTCGTCAAACGTTCCTAATTCACCGTTTGTTATGACCTCATCTGTAGAATAAGATATTACTTGTTCAAAATCCAATGAATAATCAATAAACCGAATTACACTGATAAACATGCCTTCTTGGTCAGAGACTCTTGACGAGAAATAAACTCTTACTCTATCCTCAAGAACAATTGCTTGTGGGGATTGCGCAAAATTATAACCTACTAAACCAAGAAAATTATGGCTTTGAGGATTAAATAGATGTCTTTTATTTATTAACTTCATTACAAATTATCCTTTTCTAATTGAGCTAAACCAAAACCATATTTTCCTACTTGATTACCAAGATACATCATGTAAATTTCGCCGTCTAATTCAAAAACGTGTGGATAACTTACCATTTCAGAATCCCATCCTTTTTCGGAAACAGTGATACCGACTTTTGAATCATGTCTGAACCAATTTATTAAATCTTTTGAAGATGCATACCCTATAAGATATCCATTTTTACTATTTCTGTAATCTCTTCCCCCGCGATAACAAAAAAACATATGATAAGTTCCATCCTTGTAAAACACATCAGGACTTGCTTGAGCTTCTTCTGCACCCAAAATATTCTCAATTAAATTTGTATCTTGTTTCATCCAATTGATTCCATCATTGGATTTTGCCATACGGATTTTATAAATTGGTTCAACTCTCCCGTTATCATTAATCCACTCATTACCAGCAATGTAAAATAAGAAATATTGATTGTTGAACTTTCTAATTTTCGGACCACTAATAACAAATGGTTCATTCATAGTATAGGATAAAACAGGACCACTTCCTAACTTACTAAAATGCTCTCCATCATTACTTGTCGCAACGCCAATTGCAACATTAAAAGGTACAGAAATACATCGAGTCCATCCTGCATAGTAAGCCAAATATCTGTCATCCTCTTTTAAAACTGAAACCGGATAAATTCCAAATTCATCAAACGTACCAACCTCACCTAGAGGTAAAATTGGTTTATCTGCAAACCTTTTTATTTTTAATAAATCGTTTCTTTCTAAATCAACAAATGCAGAATAACTAACATATTGACCATTTGTATCAATTGGAGGCCTGCAAGAGAAATAAACTCTCACGAAGTCATCATGAATAACAACAGAAGGTGCCTGTGCAAATTCTTGCATGTAAGGAACATCCGTTATTTCAGTGGGATCGAAAACTCTACCCAGTTTCTTCCATTTAAATACCATAGATTATTATATTAACGTATATGAATTTGCAATCATCTTTTTAACTTCAGAAACATCATTCATCATGATTACATCTAAGATAGATAACCAAGGTTCAAAATGTTCACAATTTTGGACATAAGTTGTTTCAACCGGATTCAAAAAATTCAATTTCAAGTTAGATTGAAGAAAATCCTCCTTATCATACAAATCTATCCCTCCAATAGGGTTAATATATTCACTTGCATTTAATCTCAAACAAATATCTTTCACCATCTCTACTCCTTTCAAGTTCTGACCTCTATTAATAGTAGAAGACACAATGAGTCGAGTATTAATTTTTAAATAATTGCAGACTTCTTTGATTGAGTTAAAAATAAACTCAAATAAATTTGTTGCTGAAAATTCAATAATTCCTGTAACTAATTGAAAAGCATCTTTGAAATTTGGAGCACCTTTATAAAAAGCCTCAATCTTTCGTAAAAGCTTGTGCTTATCAAAATCATCAGACAATGACCTTTTGATAATTGTTAGAGAATCTGAATCTTTCTTAAGTGGTAAGGAAATCAATGTGACTTCACCCTTGTTGTCCAAAATTCGATTGCGATTTATCCATCCCTTTTTCGTGTACTTGATATCATCGTATACTACAAAAGAGTCAACAGAATTAATCAATTGGAAATATCCAACATAAGGCAAAAAATACGGTTGCATTATACCTACACGCATAACGTTAACTATATTGTGTGATTAATAAGTTTACAAATATCTAGAACTACTTTATCTTCTAATCCATGGAATAATGGTAGGCACAATACTCTCGAAGCGATATTTTCGGAATGGTTTACATTACCATCATTCACATAGTTCAATGTATTCAAAGACGGATAGAAATACCTTCGAGGAAAAACAGCCTGCTCATTCAGCTTTTTTACTACTTTCAGTAAAACATCCTCTGATTCAAAGATCACGGGAAAATAACTGTAATTCCAATCCGTATTTTCACGAATTCGAATTGTTTTCAAACGACTCCAATCCAAATTCTGTTCATAAAACTCAACAATCTGTTTTCGCGCAGCTAAAATTTCATCCATGTATGGAAGCACCGACAACCCCATGGCAGCTTGCATTTCGCTCATTTTTCCGTTGATCCCAACGTCAAAAAAAGCCTCTGGCCCATTGTGTCCAAAATTGTGACTATAAAAAACGCGATGTGCCAATTTCTCATCATTACAGAAGGTTGCACCACCTTCACCACAGTGAAAAAGTTTTGTCGCATGAAAACTACATGTCGAAATTGTACCATATCCAAAAATAGATTTTCCGCGATATGTCACCCCAAAACTGTGTGCACCATCATAGATTACGTGCAATTTGTGTGTCCTAGCGATGCGTTCAATTTCCTCGACATGACATGGATTCCCAAATACATGCGTTGCCAGAATACACGTAGTACGATCCGTGATTGCAGCTTCAATTTTCGTTTCGTCGATGGTCAAGTACTCTGGATGTATATCCACAAAAACCGGTGTACAACCCTCCCAAACAATAGATGAAGTGGTAGCCACATAACTAAACGGTGTTGTGATGATTTCGCCACCATTTCCCAGCAACTTGACTGCAATTTGAAGTGGGATCGTGCCGTTTGTCATCAAGGTAAGCTGAGACACCTCTAACCTACTGGATAATTTCTCTTCTAATTCCAACACGAGCGGACCACGATTGGTCAGCCAACCATTGTCAAATGCACGTTTGACATGAAATGTATATTCATCCAACGGAGGAATAAAAGATTTTGTAACTGGAATCATCTGTTTTAACTGTTTGTCCATTTAAACTGCGGGCGAATATACCCTGGTTCTTTGCCCATATACACACCGATTTCTCGTGGGCTATCAACAATTGTAAAAACCATAATTTCTCGTTCGATGAAGATCGCTGCCTTCTTGTCTTCGACAAAAAATAGCGATAGTGTAAATTCCCCCGCCTGAAAAAAATTGGCTGGAATACTGCAAATCAGTTGATTCGTGCCTTTTTTAAAAAGAGTGTCTATACTACTAAACGAAAACATTGCCTCGCCCAATTCATTGTATAAATGGAAGGTTAAAACATATCGCTCCGGGTGTTCGGAAAACAGTTCAAACGTCGTACATATTTCTATTTCTTTGTTTTCCTCTATCGGATCGTCAAAATTGTTTCCCTTGTTTTTTATTGAAATTGAATTTAAATCAAAAACATCTTTTACAAAAATCGTATCAAACTCTATGAAATTCTGACGAGAACGCCCTTCGCCGCTGAAATAATAAGCAACGGCATCCTCCGCTGTACCAGCAAATTTCGGAACACCTTTTGCCAACACCAATCCTTTTGTACACAAGGTTTTCACGGCCGCCATATTATGACTCACAAAAATGACAGTCCTTCCTTGACCTGCAACTTCGCCCATTTTACCAAGGCATTTTTTTTGGAATTCCGCATCGCCTACTGCCAATACTTCATCGATAATCAAAATTTCGGGTTCTAAATGTGCTGCAACGGCAAAGGCCAAACGTACATACATCCCCGAAGAATAGCGTTTGACGGGGGTGTCGATGAATTTTTCGACCCCTGAAAAAGCAACGATTTCATCAAATTTCGCTTTGACTTCTTTTCGCGTCATTCCGAGAATGGTACCGTTGAGGTATACATTTTCTCGTCCTGTCAATTCGGGATGGAATCCTGTCCCCACTTCCAAGAGCGAAGCAACACGCCCATTGATCTCAATGGATCCAGTGGTTGGTTTTGTGATTTGCGATAAAATTTTGAGCAAGGTACTTTTCCCTGCGCCATTCTTGCCAATGATTCCCACGACATCGCCTTGCTGGATGTCGAAGGACACGTCGTTGAGCGCCCAAAATTCTTCCGAATCCGATTTGCCTCCCGAAAACATACCTGCCAAGGTGCCTCTGAGACTTCCGTCTTTCTGTTTCCCGATGACGTATTTTTTAGAAACGTTTTTTATGCTGATTGCTGTGCTCATTTTATTTAATTGCAGATTGCTAATTTACGGATTTCTATTTACGAATTGGCGAATTACGAATTAGCGAATTTACGGATTCGCAGATCGAAGACGACTTAATGACTGCGTAACTCCTTCGCGGTCTACATCCGAAACAATTTTCCATACTCAGTTAATCTATATTTTTGTTTACTACTCGTTGGCTTGTTAGGTATTGTCATTTCAATTACTTGAAGTTCTAGTGCTGGTTTTAAATAATCATACAAAAAAGTTGGACGATGATTTAAATGCAAAACTTGCATGATTTCACCCCTCGTCATTTCATTTTCAATTGCCAAAATCAATCGAAGTACTTGTTCGGTGACTTGTTCGGTGACTTGTTCGGTGACTTGTTCGGTGACTTGTTCGGTGACTTGATTTTCGATCGCCGATACTATTTTTTGATTTACATACTTTAAAGTAACCATAAAGCCCCCACTTATTTCATTTAAAATCAACTCCATCGTCGGGTAATAAGAAATGGATTCTCTAATTCGCTGAAAGCCGCTTCCATATTTTTCAACATCTCCAGTGAGATAGAATGCTTCCGAAATTAGTTTGTTCCGAGCATAAGCTGGATAAGAATCCGTATCTAAATCTTGAATGGTTAACTCCGGATGCAACTTTCCTGGATTAAAAAAAGTAATTTGATTGTCAAAAATTTTAATTTGAATATCGGTTGGACTT
>SSGT01000040.1 GCA_008017065.1 Crocinitomicaceae bacterium | reverse complement strand
GATTTATTTAGTTAAAATCGGTTGTACTCCTTACTTTTGAAATTCAAATTTCAAACGAAAAATTCATGAAGGTCAGTTTAATAGTTGCAACAGATTTAAATCGGGGAATTGGTAAAAACAACGACTTGATGTGGCATTTGCCGGCGGACATGCAATTTTTTAAAAAAACGACCACCAATCACATCGTTGTGATGGGACGGAAGAACTACGAATCCATTCCCGAGAAATTCAGACCGCTTCCCAATCGTTTAAATGTTGTTTTGTCGAGAAATACAGCGTTCACAGCCGAAAATTGTTTGGTGTTTCACAACCTTCAAGCTTGTTTGGATTATTTCAAAAATGAAGCAGAGCGCACTGTATTCATCATCGGTGGCGGGCAGATTTACAAAGAAGCATTGGATGCCAATGTGGTGGATGAAATGTTTATAACCACTGTAAATCATACATTTGACGCGGATACTTTCTTTCCAGAATTCGATGAAAATAACTGGGATACAGAAGTAGTTGAACGTTTTACGGCGGATGAGAAAAATCAATTCGATTTTGTAATAAATCGCCTCTACAGGTAACGATGTCGGTGTTGATTGCGCAGTTTATTGACCACGTTGCTGCAACGGCAAACGTACAACAATTTAAAAAAGGAGTTGAACTTACGTCCATCGGAAAAATTGAACAATCCATTTATTTCATTCGGTCTGGAGCAGTGCGGGCCTATTTCACCGAAGACGGAACAGAGCACACGGTTAGATTAGGATACACGGGCAACATCATCACGTCGTTGGATTCGTTCCTATCGGGAAAATCGTCGGAAATTGCGATAGAGACAATCCGCGCTTCTGAAATCCAAGTGTTTTCAAAGGGTGAATTTTTGGAGTTTGTGCATACATCCACCGCTATGCAACTCGCCTACACGCAATTGCTTGAGTCATTGATTCAGCAACAATTGGCGCGGGAAATTGATATTCTAATCAGCTCTCCGATCGAACGGTTGAAGCGAGTTCTTCAACGTAGTCCCATGCTTTTTCAAGAAATTCCCTTGAAATACATTGCTGCATATTTGCGAATGACACCAGAAACACTGAGTAGAATCAGAAAATCTTGATTTGAATCAAGTGTAGACAACTTTGTTTTCAAGAATTTTGTTGCGTAAATCATAGCTCCGATGAAAACAGAAGAATTGTATAAAGAATTAGAGACCCTTGTTGCTAGTGCAATTGCACAGGTCGAATTTTTAAAATTGCAGGAGATAGACGTACTCAACAAGAAACCGAGTGTTGAAAGTTGGAGTGCGCTTGCGTGTTTGGATCACTTAAATCAGTATGCCGCGTTTTATCTTCCGGAGATGGAACGAGCAATTCAGAACGCCCGTTTTACCTCTCAACAACAATTCAAATCAGGCGTTTTGGGGAACTACTTCGCTAACAGCATGCGGGTAAATTCGGATAGTATCAAAAAAATGAAATCACCGAAAGACAAGACTCCGTTGCAATCTACGTTTGATTTCCAGCCGTTGCAACAGTTTGAAAACGATTTGCACCGATTGCATCGACTCATTCGAATGTCACAGTCGGTAGACTTGAAGAGAACAAAATGTAGCATTTCGTTGACCCGGTTGATCAAACTCAGCTTGGGAGACACCTTGCTTTTTTATACCCTGCATATCGAAAGGCATTTGTGGCAAGCCAATCGCGCAATGCGCTAGGATGTACTAATCGATACCAAAGATTACTCTGCGAGTTGGGGAAAGTATACTCCTTCGATACTCACAAAGCCGACTAGTTCGCCGTTCCAGTCCAAGACCAAACGCGCTCCATTGGGGAGTAAAGCTCCAGCATTTAAGTCATATTCCAAGGTGTATGGAGCTTCGTACACACGACTTTGTCGGAGATGTAGGTCGTATTCCATCGTTACGAATTCGGTGTTTACGTACCTGAATTTGTGGTTCTCAACGTCTGAAATCAGCTGGTATTGGTCGCTATTAAACCGCGCAACTTCTTTTCCAGTCGAATCGAGAAGTACGCGCCAAACGACTGTTGAATCGTCCTTCACAACGTGCTCCTCGTCTGCCCAGAGATAGCCATTTCGATACATTCCAACAAAGCTGTAGGTGTCAAGATTCAGCAATAAATTACCGGTATTCGTGTAAAATTTATTCCAGCATCGGAGCATACGTAACGTTGAATCATATTCGATATCTCCGCGGCCAAAAACACTGTAAACGTCGCACAATGCATTTCCTTGCAAGTTGATCACCGTTTTCATGTCCCCGAGTCCGTAGCCGTATACAATCCGAAACAATCCGTCGCCCAAGTTTTTATCTAGGAAAAAACGATCTATTGGACTGTCTGCTTGAGAGCGATCCGTCAAGACAACTTGATTTTGGGTGTTGATGATGTATGAAAGTGTTGCGCTTAGTAAGCCCTCGTTACCGGTATAGCAATTTGTTTTGCAGTGTTTTCTGACAATTGCATGTCCGTTTAGAAAGTCATCTACTTCGTCGTACTGTGGTATGATTTTCCAGTTTCCAGTCGTATCTAAAAATCCCCAAAGTTGTGTAGACTTGTCTTTCGCAGCAGCCAATCCTTCGTGAATAGGTTTCACTGCTTCAAGTGTTGGATTCGTTATTTCTCTTACTTCATTGCCATGGTTGTCGAGAAACACCCACGAATCAGTTGTTTGCTTGTAGACAGGAAAGAATGGTGTTTGTGCAACTGCACCATGAGTCAACAAAAGGACTATAAGGATGACGTGTATTTTCATTGCTATATTTTACGGAGTGATTAAAAGAGAATTGCGCTCGTTGGTGGTACAGAAACCACGCGTTATTTCTAGCGTAAAAGTAAGCGTTAAGATTTGTATGTCCATACCTCATTTGCTTGATTTTAGTCTTTGAAAAAGTGAAATTTTCGAAAGGTTTTGGTTACCGTTGATTCCCCTTTTTTTCGAGCGAAGCAAACGAATGTTGCCCGAAAACGATATATTTTTCTAAATTTGTGTGCCTAACATTTTCCTTTTTTGACCAATCGTGAAAACGTAACAATGAAAGTTTGTATAGCTGAAAAGCCAAGTGTGGCAAGAGATATTGCAAAAGTAATCGGCGCCAATCAGGCGAAAGACGGTTACATGGAAGGAAACGGCTATCAAGTTACGTGGACCTTTGGTCACTTGTGTACCCTCAAGGAACCGCACGACTACACCGAAAAGTGGAAGTATTGGCGACTCGAAGATCTCCCCATGATTCCGTCGAGCTTCGGCGTAAAAGTGATGGAAGACAGCGGAGTTCAAAAGCAATTTCACGTCATTTCAAGATTGGTGCAAGCAGCAGATGAGGTGATCAACTGCGGGGATGCGGGACAAGAGGGAGAATTAATTCAACGTTGGGTATTGCTCAAAGCAAAATGCACAGCACCCATCAAACGGCTGTGGATTTCTTCGCTAACGGAAGAAGCAATCCGAGAAGGATTTCAAAAACTAAAAGACGGAAATCAATACAATAACTTATACGCCGCAGGAAGTGCTCGTGCGATTGGTGATTGGTTGCTAGGCATGAACGCCACGCGCTTATTTACCAAGAAGTTTGGTCAAGGAAAAGCAACCTTGTCGATCGGAAGGGTGCAAACACCGACGCTCGCAATGCTCGTGCAACGGCAAAAAGAAATAGATGCTTTTAATTCGGAAGACTATTGGGAGTTGAAAACCCTCTACAGAGAAACCGAATTTAACGCTGCGATCGAACGATTGACAAATGCAGAAAAAGCAGAAAAAGGACTTGCTTACCTCAAAGAACATCCGTTTGAGGTCACTTCGTTTGAGCAAAAAGAAGGCAAGGAGGGAAATCCGCGGTTGTTTGACCTGACGGGATTACAAGTTGAATCCAACCGCAAGTATGGGTATTCTGCCGAAGAAACACTCAAATTAATTCAGCGCTTGTACGAGAGTAAGCTCGTAACCTATCCGCGTGTCGATACGACCTATCTATCGGAAGATTTGCATCCAAAGATCCCAGGAATAATGGGTGGTATGAAATATTACAGTCAATTAACTGCGCCCGTTTTGGCCAAACCAATTCCAAAATCAAAAACCGTTTTCGACGATAAAAAAGTGACCGATCACCACGCGATTATACCAACGGGAATTGTGCCCTCTGGAATCACTGCGCAAGAACAACATATTTATGATTTAATTGCTAAGCGATTCATTGCGGCATTTTATCCAGAATGTAAAGTTTCGAATACGACCGTTTTGGGAAAAGTTGGTCAAATTGAATTCAAAGCAACCGGAAAACAAATCATTGAACCCGGCTGGAGAACGGTTTACGCAGGTGATGTTTCACTCAAAAAAGATCCTGAGGAAGAAAAAGTAATGCCGCATTTTACCGAGGGAGAAAGCGGGCCGCACGAGCCAAAAGTACACCAAGGGAAGACTTCTCCGCCAAAACCATACACCGAGGCGACCTTGTTGCGAGCGATGGAAACCGCTGGTAAACAAGTGGAAGATGAAGAAATGCGAGAATTGTTGAAAGACAACGGTATTGGCCGACCTTCAACACGTGCAAACATCATAGAAACACTTTTTCGTCGAAAATACATCGAAAAGAAAAAAAAGAACTTGATTGCAACCCAAACTGGAATCGATTTGATTGATACCATTCAAAACGAGTTGCTTAAAAGCCCAGAGTTGACCGGCGATTGGGAAAAAAAGTTGCGTTTGATCGAAAAAGGAGAGTACGCAGCGGACACATTCAAGAAAGAATTGATTCAAATGGTGGTTGATTTGACGAACGAAGTGATTTTTAATACACATCGGGTAATCAACATTGCTCCGGAATCGAAAGAGACCACGTTGCCTGAAAAGAAAGAACGCAAACCGCGCGAATCGAAACCAAAGGAAGAGATCAACATCGAAGCGATGCACTGTCCCAAATGCAAAAATCAATTGCTCAAGAGAGGGAATACTGCCTTTGGATGTTCCAATTTTTCGGTTTGTGGATTTAAAATTCCATTCGAAATACTGGGTAAAAAACTCACTGAGAAGCAGATTTTTGAACTTCTTTCCAAAGGGAAAACAAGCAAAATCAAGGGCTTTGTCGTGCCCGGAAGTACAACGCCTACAGATGGGAAATTGGTCATGACTGGCAATTTCAACTTGGAACTCGAGTCTTGATTAATTTGTTTCAAACCGCAATTTAGAGATCAAATCTTCGAAATAAGAAACACTCCAAATGCGTAGTACTGAATCGTCTTGAATGAATCGAATGACGTCTTCTTTGACGTTTTCCATCGAAACCGAATGTATTTTTTTTCGGAGCAATTCTAGAATTTGATCGGATGTAATTGTGTCTTCCATCCAATCGCCCGTTTCTTTTGCCCGTTGCAGAAAATGTTCGGTGTTCAACGGAATACCCTGACGAATGTACCATTCCATGTCATACCAATCTCTTCCTTTCACTCTGGTTTTCCATTTTCGGAACAAAAGCGCGTGCATTTTTCCCGCAAATAAACTGGAACGCGTAAAGCATTTCACATAAAATGAAAAAGGGCGAAGCATCAATTTTTCTTCTGTTTGGAAACGAAGTGGAGGAATACGATCAACTTCAATTTTTATTTTGATCGATTTGTTTGATTTTATACCCACTTGTTTGACAACGTCTTCGAGCACCAATTCTTTCCAAATGGTTTCCGATTTTAAAAAAGCAGACTCAACCGCCGATTTTATTTTTTTGTCTTTTTCTCGAATACTTACCTTCATTCCTTGCGCTTCAAATTCGTTGACGATTGCCGCAAAATAAGGTTCAAGTGAGAAAGTAGGATTAACTTCTAACAACGAAAAATCCAAATCTTCTGAAAAGCGATCCAACCCGTAGAAAATACGCAACGCCGTACCACCATAGAAGGCCGCTTTTTCAAAGAAATCCGTGCGCGACAATCCAGCCAATGCAATTTCTTGCATGATTTCACGCAATGCGGATAACATTTCTTCCTCATTTTGAGGTTTGTAGGAATCGATCCAATCTTTCATCTGAGCGTTTCTAAGGTTTTTACCAGCATTTTTAAACTTGATTTTTTGGGCGCATCTTCAATCCACTCGGCAATCATTCGGAGATTTAAATCCACCAATAGATCTTCATCCATACGCATATCTTCTAGCAGAAAATCAAGCGTTTGCGATATGCTGCGAAGCAAAACACCCGATGTTAGAATGATTTTGTCACACAACGCTTTTTCACGCGATGCAATCAATGCAAATTGTTGCTCTTCGAGTTGTACTCGTTCAATTCCAAATACATAATAGGGTGAATTCAGATGCTGATATGTAAATCGTCCAATGGGAGTATCGTATGATTTAGTTGTTTTAAGTGTGACCGAACTGATTTCATGCACCCGTTCTGGAATCATTCCCCAAAATGACAAAGCTGTTTCGAGCGATACATAACTCGGACCACGCAAATGATTTGCAATCAAAATGGAATTTGGTGCAGGCAAATCGGTTTCGGGACCAGGAATATACAAACCTCGCCGAATCGAAAGCAATTCTCCTTTTTTCATCAACTCGCTGATTTTGTCATTTGGACGGCCGTATTCACTTACGACATCAGATACTACGTGATGGGTAATCGGAGCTTGCGTATAATATTTAATTTTTTTTCTAAATGACATCCTGTCAAATTTAGGGCTAAAAATCGGAAATTTTCCGATTATCCATTAATTTTTCTACAAATGTATGTAATTTTTTAATTACTTAATCGGTAAAAATCCGATTAAGTATAAATTATTTTACAACAAAGCGGTTCGTCGGTCTTTTAAATCGAAAGTTGAATTCAACGAGAGAAAATTGAACTTAAAGATGAAATCGGGTGTAACAATAAGCAATCACCTCAGTCTTACAAACATAAATTGTACCTTTGAGGTTAGAAAAAGAGTGCTACAAACTTCTGATTCAAAAAAAAAAGAACGATCAACACATGAAAATTACTTTATTACTCGCTTTTTGGAGTTGTTTATTTATTTCGTTTGCGCAAGATAAAATTCAAATCAAAGAAAAAGGAACACTCGAATCCATTCCATTTGTAAAAATAATTCCAGTCGGAAAACCAGCGATGCTTGCTGATTTGGATGGTTTTTTTACGTTGGACTTGAGTCAAGTCACGGCCTTCCAACTCAAGTTTTTAGGTTATAAAGACACAACGATTCTCGTTTCGGAATTGGGTGAACAGCGAGAGATTTTCCTTCAGCCACTTTCGGAAATGCTCGATGAAGTAACGGTACTTCCGGGTGAAAATCCAGCACATCGAATCATCAACCAAGTCATTGAAAACCGTAAAAAGAACAGCCCGACTGAAAACAACGCATTTCAATACCAAAGCTACAGCAAATTTTACTTCACCATGGACCCAACCGCATTGGAGTCGATCCCGAGCGACACAGAGGATTCGACGTTGAAATCGTTGAAATCATTTTTTGACAGTCAATATTTGTTTCTCCTCGAAAGTAGTTCGACCCGAAAATTTATGCCACCAAGTAGAGACAAAGAGACGATTACGGCCTACAAAGTATCTGGATTTAGCGACCCGATGTTTTCAACGTTTGCGAATGAAATGCAGTCGTTTAGTTTTTACGAAAACCAGTTCAATTTACTCGGGAAAACATACATCAATCCCATTGCATTTGGAGGTACACGACGGTATCTGTTTTTGCTCGAAGATACCACGGTAGTTGGAAACGACACCACTTTTACCATTTCATTTCGGCCAAGAAAAGGGAAAAACTTTGATGGTTTGAAGGGGCAATTATTCATCAATACGAATGGATTTGCGATTGAAAAAGTAATTTCAGAACCCAACGAACCAAGTGATAATTTATCAATCAAAGTGATTCAGGAATATGCATTTATCGAAGGTAAAAAATGGTTTCCTGTAAAATTGAGTTCTGAAATGAGCATGCCGATTGTAGAACTAAACGCAAAACTCAAGAATTCAAGTATTATCGGCAAAGGAAATACCTACATCAGCGACATCATTTTAGATCCAGATTTGAAAAAACGCGAGTTCGGAAGTGTAACCGTTGAAACGGCTCCCGACGCCAATCGAAAGTCAGACAACGACTGGGATTCGACGCGATTTTATGAATTATCCAATCAAGAGAAAAAAACCTATCAAGTGATTGATAGCATTTCGAAGGAATACAAATTGGAGCAAAAACTCGTTCTGCTTTCTGCACTTGCTGAGGGAAAAATACCGCTTGGAAATTTCAACTTGGATTTAAAACGACTACTAAATTTTAACTTATACGAAGGGTATCGCGTTGGATTGGGCTTGGAAACTTCAAAAAAACTACTCAAGCGTGCCGTCATTGGTGGATATGCTGGATGGGCAAACAAAGACAAAGAATGGAAATACGGTGGTTTTTCAGAAATCTATTTGCTTCCCAAAAAAGAATTCAATCTGCGAATGACCTTCCAACAAGATTTGGTGCATCGCGGTGGTACAGTTTTCCGATCAACGGGAAACACCTTCAGCACGCAAGATGTTTTCAAACAACTCTATGTAAATAAAATGGAAAAACAGCGGCTGGCAGAATTGATGTTGTCTGGCTACATTTTCCCGAGTGTTAAGGTTGCAATTTTAGGGAATTACCAACGTGTAGAATTGACTCAAGGGTATCAATATGCTTTTGGAAATCAACAACTAACACCAGCAGAACCGTTTGATTTAGCGGAAACAAGTCTCGAAGTTCAATGGCAATTGCGCGAAAAAGTAATGCAATTGGGTGGGAAACGGGTTTCGTTGGGGTCGAAGTTTCCAAAATTGGCACTCAAAATTACCAAAAGTTTGCCTACACTTTTTGAAGCACAATTTGACTACATCCGTGCACATGTTGAAATCACCCAAAGTATTCCGATCCGCGGAGTAGGAAAATTCACCTGGATGGTGAATGCTTCTAAAACGGAAGGCAATGTTCCACTCTTCTTGTTGCAAGCGGCAAATGGAACGGGTGGCAACTGGAGATTATCGGTCGTTAATACCTTCGAAACAATGCTTCCTGCAAGCTTTTTCAGTGATCAACAGGTCAGTTTATTTACTCGTTTCACATTTTTAAATTGGAAAACCAAGTACAAATGGACAGCGCCCCAACTTTCGATTCACCACGCAATGGGCACGGGCTCGATGAGTAATCGCATGGCTCACACCGAAGTATTTCAAACGTTAGAAAAAGGATACTACGAAAGTGGAATCATACTTGATAAACTCTTCATCAACGGCTTTTCAACCTTTGGATTGGGAGTTTTCACCAACTACGGTGCGTATTCTGTACCGAAATTCGAGAAGAACTTGACGTTCAAATTGAGCTTAGGATTTAATATTTAAAAAAAATGCTTGTCAATGAACCATCATCGACAAGCACTTCATGTAAAATTGAAAATATACTAATGCTCAATCACCTGTGGAAAAATCATTTCACCGGATTGTCCTTCCATTTTGAAGAGGTAGAAACCGCTATTTAATGTATTGACATCCAATGCGAAATCGGTAGTTTGTGCAATGCTGGAAAAGGTATGAATCAATTTTCCGGTCAAGTCAAATACTTCGATTTTTTGAACCTGATGATTTTCCATGAGCTTAAAATGAAGTTGATCCGATGCGGGATTTGGATAAACCGATACGTGCTGCTTCCACAGTTCGGGAGTAGTTAATTCCGCTGGATCGCCAATTTGAATGTTGTCGATAAAAATCGTATTGTTTCCTTTGTTGTCAAACTTAAATCGAACTAGGGTGTTTTCAACCAAATAACTTGAAGGTGTGTTTGTTATCACTGCTTGTTTCCACTGGGAAGCATCGCTTGGAATAAATGGACCTTCGACAAAGCCTGGAACCGTTTTTAGTGAACTTGCACCAACATAGTTTTTTACGATGTACCACGATTCACCACAATCCTTCGACACGGCGATTTCCAAATAGTCTACTTCGGAACCTTCGATGCGTCCGTACGCCCAATCAAACTTAATTGCCAATGAATTCAGATCGCTTGCATCAAATGGATGGCTGTAAAACTCAAACGTGGTACTGATCGGCGAATCAAAATTATTTAGTTTAAACGATTGGTTGCTATTGAACCCCGTTGCTGTAAAATCCCAATTGTAGGGAGTACCTCGATCGACCAAAATCCAATTGTCGTAAAAATGCTGTGGATATTCAAAACCTTGATCAATTCCAGCGATTGCACCTTGTGCGGGCAAAACAGTGATGTAGTCAGTTAACTGAATTTCTACGGTATCCGTTCCATTACTCGCTTTCAAGCTCACATCGTATGTTCCCGGATTCGTGTACACGACTGCGGGTAATGAATCCGACAATTGCGTCGCGTTCCCTCCCTCAAAATTCCATAAGCGGCTTGTTGCACCGTGGTAGGAAACATCTGAGAAATGAACCGTGTCACCAACACAAACTACTTGTTTGTCTGCCGTAAATTTTGCACCACACAGATAAGCTGTTTGATCGTCAGTTCCCGTTGCGATCAAGTTTGCAGTACTCCACAAATTGTTTCGATTTGCGACTGGTGAGTTGAGTGCTGCGTGCATGCGTGCTTTTTGTCCCTCTGTAAACATCAACGCACAATAGGCATAATCCATGTAATTTTGAACATTATCTAATTCACCGCACGATTGACCATTTAGATTACACGTTTGCCAACCAATGGTGTTTGGTGTGTCTTCCACCTCGTCATCAACACCGCAATTGGATGCCTGACCCACTGGCAAGTAGTAGTAATTGGGTACATTGTTTCCTCCCCAAATGTGTTGCAAATTCAAAAAATGCCCTACTTCATGCGACAGTACCGTTCTGCGGAAATAATCCGATGTACCGATCGTACCGATATAGCTGTGTTGCATGACGATTCCATCCCATTGAGGAATTGTATCTGCCGCAGAAGGTAATAATGCATGACCAGCAAGTCCTGCCGCTTGATTGCAAATGTATACGTTGAGGTATTTGTTGGGTGGCCAATGAATCAATGATTTGACTTGATGATCGCCAATTTTTGTAAGTGGTGAAACTGTTCGTGTAATTCCACTTGTACAATTCCCATCGGGGTCCAATTGCGCCAATCGAAATTCGATTTCACAATCTGCGGCACGTGATTTAAACAGAGGAACAATCTCAGATGTGTCTGGATTTAATTTTCTGAATTGCAAATTCAATTGTTTTACCGCATCCAAAATCTGTGCGTCTGAAATGTTTTCGGCCCCGTAGTTATGAATTACATGAAAAACAATCGGAATGATGTAAGGATCTCCAGATTTCGGAGTTTCCTGTTCCAAATAATGTGCAGTGAAGGTCTGCAATCGTTCATGCGCACGCTGAATTCCAACGTTGTATTCAGGGTGTTCTAAAAAAAGTTGTTGG
>SSGT01000099.1 GCA_008017065.1 Crocinitomicaceae bacterium | reverse complement strand
TTGTGGTCGACGAAGCACATGCTTGCGGTATTTTTGGCGCAAAAGGAAAAGGACTGTGTTCTGAAACTGGAATCCTAAAACAAACCTTTGCACGCATTATTACTTTTGGAAAAGCGTATGGAACGCATGGAGCAGCAGTGTTGGGAACGTCTGAACTGAAATCGTACCTCATCAATTTTGCACGTTCCTTTATTTACACGACAGCACTTCCACCCTATCAATATGCGCATATCCAACATCAAATCGAGCAAAGTTTGAGGGACGAGAATCGCGATCAACTGCAACAAAACATCCAACTTTTCAGAAAGTTGATAGGGACAAGAATCAATATCAGCGATGAACGATCACCGATTCAAGTTGTGCTTTTCCCCGGAATTGATCATGCGTTGTCGAAAGCAACCTATTTGCAAAACAACCATTTTGCAGTGAAAGCCATTTTGAGTCCAACCGTGCCGGAGGGTCAAGAACGCTTGCGCATTTGTATTCACACTTTCAACACAGAAGCTGAAATTACTGAATTGGCGAAGTTAATTCTTCAAGACTAACGTTGACGGCGCATTATTGAGCCACACGCTTCTCGACTCAATCAATCGTTCCCAACTCTCCAAACTGATTAACATCAAATCCTGCTGTTTCAAAAATTGCGTTTCAATTTTTCGTTCATTCACGAGTGTAATGTGATTGGGTGCTTTTTGCTCAATAAAACGGATCCACTCCTTCAACGTGGGATTATTGGAAACGTATCCATTGGCATCCAAAACAGTGATTTGCGCCGACGAATTGTGAATTAATTTCTGAATATACGGGATCAACATTTCATCTTCTCTTCCGAAGATAGGAATAAAAACAGTTTCTAATTTTTCAATATTCTTGTCCATTAAGATGCCGACTGGAACTTGACTGCGACTTATTATTTGCCGCGTCTTTTCATCAAACGGGGAATTTTCGAATAGTTTTTCCTTGCCTGACAGTTTGCTGATTATTCGATCCGGACTAATTATCGTGGTTGTAAATCCCAATACCTTTCCGAGCAAGGTTCCCTCAAAGATTGACTGGCCCAATCCTACCAGTAAGAGATCGAAATCTCCTTTATTAGCAACATCCGTGATATCCGAATCAACATCAACAGACGCTTTAAAATACGTGGTGATTTTTTGATTGAGTACGACCGATTCTTCGACGATTGGCGTGAACGCTTGTTCTTCGTATTCTTCCAAATTAAAATGATGCAATTCATTCGTTTGTGCCAAGTGCATCACCGTCAGCGACGCATTTCCTTCTAACTTTTTCACCAATCCACTTGCTAATCGGAGTAGTGATTTTCCATTTTCTGCGTTATTAAATGAAATCAAGACTTTGTATTTACTCACATCGCTGATTTCGACCGGGATTTCACTTTCTTTTGATTGATAAATCCAATTGATAAAATCCAATGCTGGTCCCGTCATAAAAGTGGTGACCAACGCCATAATCACCATCATAGCAAAAATCTCAGGTGTCAAAACCCCTAAATCATATCCGATATTCAACACAACCAATTCCATCAAACCACGCGTATTCATTAGCGCACCGATTGAAAAACTATCCTTCCACGACTGTCCGACAAAACGCGCGGCAAAAGCACTTCCGAAAAACTTCCCCGTCACTGCAACAGCAATGATGAAACCAGCGATGAGCCAATGATACGCATGAGATTGTATCGAATTCAACACATTTTTAAACAAATGTGGATTCAATTTGGATTCCAGTGTTTCGAGTTGAAGATTATTGACTTTTGCCTCCAATTCCGAAAATTGGGTTTCCATGTATGCATTCTTTTTCTCGGATTTCCGCAAGCGAACGAACAAAAAAACCGCAAGTACAACCAACGCAATCGAAATCACCAACATGGTGTAAAACGAATTTGCGGCTGTTATTTGTTCGAACTTCATGGATCAGAATATATTCAAAGGTAGGGAATTTGGGTTGAATCCTATAAACTGGATGAAATTTAAAAGTGAACGCTAGAATTTCTTCGCGATACAAAACATAACTCGCTACGATCGTTCGTTGATGAAATTTCAGTTAGTTGCTAACTCAAGTCTTCGATTGCTTGTCACGCTTAGCTTTCATCAATGAATATTCTTTCAGTTTTGGTATGTGATTTTCAAGAAAATTGAATTTGACATTGTGAAAGTAGGAGCATCTACATTCAAAGTATTGAAAAAGTAGTGATCACACAAATATGTGTTGTCAAACGGACAGAAAGTTTTGCAAGAAAAAATTACGACTGAAAACAATCAGTTTCATGTAAATACTTCCAATCTACAAAGCGGTATCTACTTTGTGGAAATCGGCAATGCGAGGATGAAATTTGTAGTGGAGTAAGGGCCAATTATGAAATAGGAATTATGAAAACGTCAATCGAGGGGTTGGCGTTTTTTATTGCTAATCACGATTCCAAGATCCTGATTAAATCATCATTCACAAAAAAAACTTCTCTTCCATCTTCCTTGACCGACAAAATTCCCAGTTTTACAAGTTGACTCATATATTTGGTCAAGGTTGTACGGCTTTTTGCGCCGGTAATTTGACCAACCGTTTTTTGTTTGATATAAGGTTGAGAAAATAAGGTTTGGTTCAATTCATGAGAATACCATTTCAGCGATTTTTTAGCGTATTCAAATGTTGCTTCCATTTGTAGTAAAATGTCGTCAATGATTTGATTTGTGTGTCTTGCTGTGGATTCAATAGCGGTCATCATGTACATCAACCATGATTTCCAATCGTTTCTTTGCGTCACGCCAGAAAGCAAGTAATAATAATCTTCCTTATGCTGAATAATATACTTACTCAAGTACAAAACGGGATGTGAAAGCAGTTTTTGATCCACGAGGTAAAGCAGGTTGAGAATTCTTCCTGTTCTTCCGTTTCCATCGATAAATGGGTGAATGGCTTCAAACTGATAATGCGCTACCGCCATTTTCAGCAAAGGATCCAATCCATTTTCTGTGTTCATAAATTCCAATAGATTGATGATTTTTGCTTCAATAATTCCTTCGCCTCGGGGTGGTGTATAAACTATTTCGCCTGGTCGCAACTCGCTTTCGCCTCTTCGGATGACAACTTGTGATTGCGGTGTACGGTAACTTTGCGTTGTGTTTTTAATTTTCTGAAATACTGAAACAATTGTTTCTTGATCCAGTTGTTGATTGGAAACCAAAGTTGTAAATCCGCCCCAAAGTGCTTCTCGATACCTCAATACTTCTTTGGTAGATGCGTTCAAATTGTCTTCCTGCACAGATTCAGAAACCGCTTTATACAAATCATCCTGCGTCGTGAAAATATTCTCAATTTCCGTGGAATCTTGTGCTTCACGCAAAGAAATCGTATTGATTAAAAGGTCAGGATTGGGAATTCTCAATAAATTCTTGTTCAGTTCTGCCAGTATGCGGGATGCAATTCCCCATTTCAGTAAAAGTTCTGTATCGAGGATTTCCTTCGTTGGCGGAAGCTCTGGAAGATTATTGTACGGAACTAGACGGTCGTAAGGTTTTTTCATCATGTTCATTTATTTGGTAAAAACTGGACAGATAGCAAAGATATGTCCATTTTTTCGATTAAAAAAAGAAACGTGTTCATTTTCTGTATAAAAAATGAACACATCTACAAAGCATGTCCATTTTAGCAAAAACTCACATAATAAACTCCAAATAGTTTTCTGGACTCACACCAGTAAAAACAGCATCTGGATAACCATTTTTCCAGGCAGAAGGAACTTTAGTAACTTTGTTTGGATTCCATTTAAATTCAAAGGCGCTTAACTTTCCGTTTGTTTCTTCTACCCAATCGATTTCTTGCTTGTTGTGCGTTCTCCAAAAATAGGTCGAAACATGATGTTGTTTGTAAGCATGTAATTTGAGTCTTTCGGAAATCAGGTAGTTTTCCCACAATTGTCCAATGTCGTCGCGCTGTGACCAACCGTTGAAATTTCCAATGATCGCATTTCTGATTCCATTGTCCCAAAAATACCATTTGTGTTTTTTGGTGATTTCATTGTCCAAATTTCTGCTGAATCCTGAAACGCGATGAATTACAAATACTTTTGTCAATAAATCTAAATAACGTTCAACAGTATTCTTGCTGATCTGCAAATCGTTTCCTATGCTTTCGAGGGAAACTTCGCTTCCAGCCCTGAAAGCGATGACTTTCAATAAAGACACGATTTTATCTTGCTTTTGAATGCCTTCAAAAATCAGGATGTCTTTCAATAAGTATGAATTTACCTGCTCCTTGAGGTATTCGATTTTCTCTTTTCTGCCTGATAAATGACTCAATTCTGGATAAGATCCAAAAACAAGTCTTTCCTCCAAGGATGATTTTGTTTCCAGATAGGATTCTGCTTTGGAAAATTCTATTTGAGCAAATGGATACAGAAAGAAGGTAGTTTTTCTACCGACCAATGGTTCTCCCATTTTATTTGTCAGGTCGAATACAGAAGAGCCGGTAACCAAGATTTTCAAGCCTGGAATTGTATCGACCATCAGTTTCAATTTCGCTCCGATATCTGGAATGGCTTTTGCTTCGTCGATTACAAGCATTCGTTTTTCTCCTAAAAGCAGTTCGTAATTTTTCTGACTTCGGTATTCCAAGACGCGTTGCGTATCCATGTCTTCACCGTTAAGAAATAGATATTGACCTTCAAAATGGGACAGTACTTGCTTGATGAGTTCGGTTTTCCCAACTCTTCTTGCACCGAGAACAATAATTACTTTGTTTGGTTTCAGAGCCTTTACAACT
This sequence comes from Crocinitomicaceae bacterium, assembly GCA_008017065.1. Classification (GTDB taxonomy): domain Bacteria; phylum Bacteroidota; class Bacteroidia; order Flavobacteriales_D; family Crocinitomicaceae; genus JAQVCM01. Next base: position 2,261 of record SSGT01000099.1, on the reverse strand, counting down.
TGTTGTTCAATTTCTCTTTGGAGTAAATTCATCTGCTGGTTTTATGATTAAACTTCATTTTACCAATACAAATATACAGCATTTTAATGAATTCCGTCAATTGACTGACGCAATTCCAATGAATTCCGTCAATTGACTGACGCAATTCCAATGAATTCCGTCAGTTTGGGTGTGAAATTCTCACGTGGAGTTTTAGATTCTCAATCACGAATTATTTCTGAAATCCATCAAACCACTCCTCTACACTCCATGCTTGGGCTTTTTCTTGAAACCAAGGTTTGATCGTTGGCCAAACGATTCCGAAAAGTTCAGAATCACGGTAAGCGTTTAGAGCTTCTTCGGATTCCCATTTGCTATACGTAAACACAACGTTTGGTTGATTGACATCGCGCAACAATTTCATCCCGTAACAATTGGGTTGGTTGGCGACTTGCCATTTGATGGTTTCAAAAAAAGACAAAAAGGAATCGATTTTATCCTCTTGAAAATGCAGTTTGACTATGCGAGTAATCATGATCGACCAGTTAAAACAGGGATTCTAGCGTTTGTTTCGAACCGCGCGGTGCAAACTCGATTCGGATGGTGTCGGAAACATGCAATCCAAAAAGTGTGCTTGCTCCTCCATTTCTACTTTTCGCACCTCGATTGATGGCAATTTCGAGCAATCCGCTGTCGTTAAAAATCGCCACTTTCTCACCGGGTGCAACTTCGTTGTAGGAATTCGAGATTTCATCAATAAAGTAATCCTTTCGGCGAAAGAAAATCGTGAACGGTGTGTTGTCACCGAAGCGGTTGAATAATTCTTTCGAAACATTGGTAATTACATTTCCATAATGATCGATGTGAATTACAGTTCCTTTGATCAAATTTTCTTCTAAAACGGCATTGATAGAAACGGCTTTTCTGTAGTCTGTATATTCCGTTGCAAACTCGTTAATTTCGACTCCTATCGCAATTTTATGTGCAGCTGGAATCAACATGTTTTTCGTCGCATTCTTGAAGTTTTTTGGAGACGAAAGCACATCTTCAATCCTCCAAAATTTTTCGGGACGATCCTCCTTCAAAAGTAGTCCAAAAAAACCGTTATCGTTCGAAACGAAATAATGTCCTTCATACAGTAAAATGGAAGGATACGCGCTTAAATGAGGCGCTCCAAAATTGATGGATGGTTCGCTGTCGATACCACACACATGGATGGTCCCACGCGGAAAATCACGAAAGCAATTGTTGATAAAAAATGCAGCCTGTGCGACGTCAAATGCCTGAACTTCATGCGAAATATCTACAATATGTGCATGGGGCAACAATGAATAGATCGTTCCTTTCAGTGAAGCGACGTAATGATCCGTCAATCCCATGTCGGTTGTAAGCGTAATGATTTGCATTCAGCTATTGATTTGGCAAAATAATTCCTAAATTTGTTCCAAAAATACAGTTTATTTCAACAAAAAACGGTGTAACGCATCATTAATTATTCTTGCACTTGGAGAAAAATATAGAGATTGAAGGTATAAATCCTGTTGAACTATTCGGAGTCAACAACATCAATTTGGCGAAAATAAAAAGTTTTTTTCCAAAACTAAAAATCATGTCACGCGGGAATCTGATTAGCATTGCTGGCGATCCCGAAGTGATGGAAGTGTTTGAAATTAAGTTTCAACAAATCTTGAAATACTTTCACAAATTCAATCACATAACCGAAAATGCCATTGAACAAATTTTGTTTGACGACGGAACAAATCCCGAATCCAATGACGGTTCTGAAATCCTGGTTCATGGAAATGGTGGCGTAAAAATCAAAGCAAAAACAATCAATCAACGCAAATTGGTAAAGGCCGTTAACGAAAACGACATGGTTTTTGCCGTTGGTCCTGCAGGTACAGGAAAAACCTATACGGCAGTTGCATTGGCTGTACGCGCATTGAAAGCGAAAGAAGTAAAACGAATTATTCTGACACGTCCTGCGGTTGAAGCAGGTGAAAACCTTGGTTTTTTACCTGGAGACATGAAAGAAAAATTGGATCCTTACATGATGCCACTCTACGACGCTCTGCGTGACATGATTCCACCTGAAAAATTGGCAGACATGATTGAAGTGGGCATCATCGAAATCGCCCCACTTGCGTTTATGCGTGGTCGAACATTAGATAAAGCGTTCGTGATTCTCGACGAAGCACAAAACGCAACAGTGATGCAAATGAAAATGTTTTTGACGCGCATGGGACAAACGGCTAATTTCGTAATCACTGGCGATATGTCTC
>SSGT01000011.1 GCA_008017065.1 Crocinitomicaceae bacterium | reverse complement strand
TATAAATTTAGAGGATATGAAAAGTATTTTTGATAAAATCAACATCGAGTCGATACAATTTGAAGCAGGAATCAACGAAGTGCATGTTACTTGCAAAATTAGTCAAGGAATTCAAACTTTTCAAAGTGAACTGTTAATCAATTTCACTGATTTAAATCTGCTGATTGGACGAATTCAACAACTCAACAGCGAGATGGATTTGATGGGTGAATTTGAAAAAATCGACATGGGCGAAGGACCGGATTACTACTATCTAAAAGGAGAATCCGCTGGAATAGCAGATTTGTGGATCGATGGATTGGAATTCAGCAACGAGTTGCGCCAAATTCGCGCATAGATCAACTTTTTGCAAAAAATTACCAACCTTCTGTAAAAAAATACGTTCTTACAAGAAATGTATTCTATTCAACGAAAATTATGTACATTTGAACATGTAATGCTCGTTGAGTAAAAATTAAATTACAGAACTATGAAATACAAAGCTATTCTTGCTTCTACCATCTTAATTGCGACTGTTGGAAGTTGTGTTAAACATGAGATTATCCCTGCACCAGAGCCTCAAGTTGATCTGTCGTGCAATTTTAAAGGAACAATCAACGGTACAGACATTGAATTGACTCAAAATGTGAACGGATACTTTTTGGAAACAAACAAATCCAAAATCGTTCCTCCTACAGGGTTGTCAGAAGCCATCTACTATTCAGAAATCAAATCTGGTCAATCGTTAACGGCGATCAAATTAAACATCGGAAAGGTAAAATGGGACGCTACTGTTTCAAGCGATCCAACCGCAGCGATTTTCAACGGTTTTATGAATGCAAATCCAACTCCAAATTATACTACTGGAGCCGTTCTAACTCCAACCAACACAGCAGGATTTGAAGTTTCATACCGAGATGCAAACGGTGACATTTGGTTGACCAAAGAAGCAGACGACGTCCCAAACACCATTGAATTCACAAATATTGTACAGGAATCGGACAAAACGGGTGATTACTCTAAATTCATCGCAAACTTTAACTGTAAAGTGTACCACACGTACATCACAATTACTCCAAGCAATCCACCAGCAGTTGGTGACACAACGTACGACGAGCAATCGTTTATGATTACGGATGGCGTTTTCAAAGGTTGGTACAAACGATAATTCAATTAAATATTTCGTATATTTACAATGCTGTTCATTCTTTGAGCAGCATTTTTTTTGTATTTTTAAGGAACGAATTCGGATTCAATGAGCCACGTATTAAAAATAGCCATTATTGGAGATTTCAATTTCACATACAATGCACATCATGCAACCAATTTAGCCTTGGATCATGCGAGTAGATTTCTCGAAACAGAAATCAACTACTATTGGATCAAATTATCAGAAGCAAGCCAGTTAAAAACCAGTCAGTTGCACGAATACGACGGCATTTGGATTAGTCCAGGCCCGTACAAAAACCTATTCTTTTTAAGCGGCGTAATCGATCACATCGTGCAACAAAAGTTACCCACGCTCATTACTGGTGAAGGTTTCAAATCGTTGGTAGAAGTGTTGATTAATCGCTACAACCTCAATCCCAATGGAGAAAAGTTGATCTCCGACAACTTGGTTGAAGGTGAGCAATTCGAAAAAGTATCCATTTATCCGCACACAGACGCGTTGCAAAAAATCTACGAAAACCATAGCAATGTAGAACTTTCATCCGCGCGATTTAGCTTGTACCCGCAGCTGCTCGATTACCTCGTCGGTGAATTGATAGACATCGAAGGCTACAATCAGTTTGAAGAAGCAGAAATCATCAGTCTCAAAAAACATGCTTTTTTTGTTGCTTGTGGATTTTGTCCGCAAATATCATCCACCAGAGAGATCCCACATCCGCTCGTATACACTTTTATAAAAGCGTGTCAAAACGCTCGCAAAATGGCCCAATAAGCCTTTCTACAACAGATTTCCTCCCGCTTGCTGTTCGTTGTCTTCGTAAAAAACATCGATTGCTAAATTCTTCGATTCGGAAGCTTGTACCGCTAAGCGATCACAACGCTCATTTTCTGGATGCCCGTTGTGTCCCTTGATCCAAATCATTTCGATCTTAAAATTGGGGTACAGTTGCAAAAAACGCCGCCATAAATCTGGATTTTTCTTGTCTTTGAATCCCTTCTTTTGCCAATTAAAAACCCAGCCTTTCGCAATCGAATCCACTACGTACTTGGAATCCGAAAAAACCCGAATCGGATGCGCCGTACTTTTGAGCGCCTCAAGTCCCGTGATCACAGCAAGCAATTCCATGCGGTTGTTAGTCGTCAAGCGAAAACCCTGTGAGAACTCTTTTTCAACATTCTTGAAACGCAAAATGGTCCCAAATCCACCTGGACCGGGATTCCCTTTTGCTGCTCCATCTGTGTAAATTTCTATGTATGTATTGGCTGCCATGCAGATATGCTCAATTGTTTAAATTCCAAACTTCGTACTACTTGTTACCGTTTAATAATTGCATAATCTCATCCAATTTCGGCGTTAAAATAATCTCCGTTCGACGGTTCTTTGCTTTTCCTTCAGCCGTTTCGTTACTCGCTTTTGGTGAAAATTCTCCTTTTCCAGAAGCCGTAACACGTGTTGGCAAAACTTTATAATCATCGGTCAAGATCCGAACGATTGTCGTTGCGCGACCAACACTCAAATCCCAGTTGTCTTTATAAATTGCCGTCTTGATCGGCACATTGTCTGTATGACCTTCGATCAAAATATTGATATCTGGATTTTTTTGCAACACATCTGCAAGCAACTTAAGTGCCTCTTTCCCTTTTTCCTCGATCGCCGCACTACCCGACTTAAACAACAATTTATCCGAGAGCGAAACATACACCTTCCCATTTTTGATTTCGACTGACAATTCATCCGATTTAAAACCAAGCAATGCGTTGCGCAGCACATCATTCAAACTTTTTGTGATCGAATCCTGCCGCGCGATGATTTTCTTCATTTCATTCAACGCCTTTTCACGGTCCACAAGTAGCTTTTCTTTGCTATTCAGTTCGTCCGATTTCATTTTCAACGCAGCGCTGTATTTTTCCGACTGTGAAATGTTTTCGTTGAATAATTCACTGTACTTCGCATCCAATGTTCGCTTCTCGTTCTGCAATTGCTCGATATCGTTCTTCGCAACGGTTAAATCACTCTTCAAACCTTCATTCTGCACTTTCGCATTTGCAATTTCAGTACACAATGAATCGCGTTCAGAAACAATGCTTTTCAAGCGCTTTGAACCGCGTAATTTTTCGGGCGTTGTTTCGCCACATTTGTAAACAGGCGCACATGCATTTAATATCAAAGCAGCACTGCAAATCGTAAAAATTGTTTTCATAATTACATAAAATTAATGGGTTATCTTAACATGTTCTGCAGAAATCGACTTTCCTAAAAAACGACTTGCGTTGACCTCAAAATCGGCAGCATTTTCGGTTGTCAAATAGTGTGTTTCACCATGTTTACTGCACATCCTTTCAATCGCTGGATGCCGCGCTAAATAGTCTTTCAATTTTTCAGCAATCAACCAACCTTGTGACACAATCTTTACGGTTTCAGGTACGATCGACTCTATAAAATCCTTCAGGATGGGATAATGCGTACACGCCAACAAAATAACGTCAATCGCGGGATTTTTGGCGAGTAGCGTCTCGATATCTGCTTGGATCAACAACTTTCCTCCTTCGGTCTCGTGCTTGTTGTTTTCAATCAGCGGCACCCAAATCGGACAAGCCAATTGATGGACTGTTGTTTGCGGGGAAAATTTTGCGATTTCAATCAAATACGACTCCGATTTGATGGTCCCGTCGGTCGCTAAAATACCGATGTGATTGGTTTCACTAAATCCTCCGATTGATTCTGTACTCGGACGAATCACGCCCAATACCCGTTTGCCAGGATACTTCACCGGCAACACTTTTTGTTGAATCGTTCGCAACGCCTTTGCCGACGCTGTATTACAAGCCAAAACAACCAATTCACACCCCTGCGCAAATAGATATTCGACAGCTTCTAAAGTGAATTCATACACCACCTCAAACGACCTTGAACCATAAGGCGCACGTGCATTGTCGCCGAGATACAAAAAATCATAGGCAGGAAGTAATTGCTGGAGATCCGCGAGGATGGTTAATCCTCCGTAACCTGAATCAAATACTCCGATGGGTTGCTTGCGACTCATACGTTTAAAATAAATTTAAAGATACAAAAAAAAGGCGATCTTTTGGACCGCCTTTCTGCTTGAAATTCGTTTCTATTTCTTTGGAGTTACAGCTTCTGGCGCAACAGGTGTTGTACCCGATGCTTTTTTCATGTCAGCAGCGTCTAAAGCAAGTAATTCGATCATTACTTCATTCGTCAAATCCGTACCACCTTTCGAAAAAATCGCTTGTGATTCGTCGAAAATATAATTCATTTTTCGTCTTTCAGCAACGATGTCAACTGCTTTTTGCATACGCTTCAAAATCGGCGCGTTTAATTCGTTGCTCAACATCGACATTTGTTGTTGCAATTCTTGCTCACGGATTTGCAATTCTTGTTGTTTCTTTTGAATTCTTTCTTCCTCATATTGTCTCATGATTGGCGACAACGTTGGACCATCTTTTTGGTACTTGTTGTACATCGCTTGCAAAGCAGTTTCCGCTTCTTTCAACTCATTCTCACCAGCAGCACCGAATTCTTCTAAGGTTTTGATAGCAGCTTTACGCGATGGCAACGTATCTAATAACTTCGTTGAATTAATATGTCCGATTTTGATTTGCGCATTCAATGCCCCAACAGACATCATTACCACTAACGCTACTAATAACTTTTTCATTTTTTCGTGTTTAATTTCAATTAATTTATTTGTTGTTAGGTTTGAAACCCAGTTCTTTCAGAACATCATCACTCAAGTCAAATTTGTCATCTGCATAAATCAGATTACTTTGGTTTGCCTTATCGAAGATGAAACTGAAATTTTTGTTAGATGCAACTTTTTGCATGGCTGCAAACACTTTGTCTTGAATTGGTTTGATGAGTTCTTGTCTTTTCTGAAAATAATCCCCCGACACACCGAACCGCAACTTTTGCATTTCCATGGCTTCTGTTTCTAATTTTTCAATCTCTTCCGCTCTTTTCTTTTTTTCTTCTGCTGGAAGGAGTACTTCTTCCCGTGCGAAAGCTTCTTTCTTCTTTTTTAGCACTTCATACCGGTCTTCGATTTCCTTTGTCCAACGCTCAGCCAATTTATCCAACTTTTCCTTCGCTTCCTTGTATTCTGGCAAGTTTTCCAAAATATAATCTGAATCGATGTATCCGTACTTCTGTGCTGTACTGACAAATGATGTGCCAAAAACAAGCAAAAGGGCTAAAAAAAATGTTTTCATAATCTTAATTTGCTTCGGAAACGCCAAATATAACATATTTATTGTGATTTGAATTTCCCGAAATCGATTTATAATTCACCCAAGTTCATTCCAATGGTAAAATTCAATTTCCCGTAATATCCTTTTTGTGAAATAGATTGATCGGAAGCACCGCCGTATTGAGACGCATTTGGATTCAACTTGTCGAATCCCCAACCGTAATCCAATCCAAGCATACCAAACATAGGTAAGAACACGCGGATACCAACACCAGCGGATCGTTTTACATTAAACGGATTGAACTTTGCTACTGAAGGAAACGTATTTCCTGCTTCTGCAAATCCGAGTACAAAAAATGTAGCTTGTGGATTCAACGAAATTGGATAACGTAATTCCAATGTGTATTTCGCAACGATTGGATCGCCCGCAGAGGAAGACAAACTGTTGTCTTCGTACCCGCGCAAGGCAATGATTTCACGACCTCCAAATTGATTTACACCTGTCAATCCACTTCCACCCATGTTGAAACGCTCAAACGGCGACAATCCTTTTGCTTGGTTGTAGGCGCCCATAAATCCAAAACCGATACGTGGCATCAACACCAATTTTTTATCGCTTGTCAATGGAAAAAACCACTCTCCTGTAAATTTCAACTTGTAATATTCCAAATATTTGTAGCGTTCTTGCGCAGTTTGAGCAGCGTAATCAACCCCGTTTTCAAACATCGAATACGGGAGTGAACCTTTCGCAGTGAACGCCAAACGCGAACCTTCCGTCGGATAAATAGGAACGTTAACCGAGTTTCGTTGCAACACATACTTCAAACTGATATCGTTGGAATAACCAGTTGGCAGGTCCGCAAAAATTTTGTAACGGACTACATCGTAATATTGGTACGCCAATTCATAGTACGCGTTGAAATAGTCGTCTGGAATTTTCTTTCTACGTCCGAGTCCGACACCAATTCCAGAAATACCAACTCCCTCGTAGGTAGAACTACTTCTCGCTAAACCGTTGCCCGAAAACGAAGTGTGATTTACCCAAAACGAAAATGAATTTGGCTTCTTCCCGCCCAACCACGGTTCCGTAAACGAAAAATTATACCCTTGGTAGAAACGACCATTTGTTTGCCCACGAATTGACAAACGCTGTCCGTCGCCGGATGGCAATGGAGACCAAGCTCCTTTCTTGGTTGCGTTCTTAATGGAGAAATTGTTAAATGTTAATCCCAACGTACCGATTACCCTTCGAGCACCGTAACCACCCGACAATTCGATTTGATCGGACGATTTTTCCTCCACAACGTATTCGATGTCTACCGTTCCCTCCTGCGGGTTTGGTAGCGGATTGATTTGAAACGCTTGATCGTTAAAATAACCAAGCTGTGATAATTCTCGCTGGGTACGAATGATATCGTTTCGATTAAACAAATCACCCGGCTTGGTTCTGATTTCACGACGGATTACATGTTCATTCGTTTTCGTATTTCCTTTGATAAAAATCGTTTTTACGCGTGCTTCTTTCCCTTCAATAATCCGCATTTGATAGGAAATATGGTTGTCTTTCACATTTTTCTCAATTGCATTAATTTGAAAAAACAAGTACCCACGATCCATATACAACGAGGAAATATCTCGTCCGTCTTGACTCATGTTCAACCGCGTATCCAACAACGGCTTGTTGTAGATATCACCGTACTTAATTCCTAAAACAGTGTCCAAATAACCGCTTCTAAATTTCGTGTTTCCAATCCATTCGATGTTTCCAAAATAGTATTTGTTCCCTTCATCGATTGTCATTTTGATGGCCAAGTTGCGCTCATCCTTCATGTACACCGTATCAAAACTAATTGCAGCATCGCGCAAACCGATCGCATTGAACTTGGTCAAAAGCGCTGCTTTATCGCGCTCAAATGCGGATTGAGAAAACTTTGATTTCTTAAAAAAACGCCAAAAAGCTTTCTTTTTCGTATCCTTCATTGCCATTTTCAGCTTCCAATCTGGGATGCTTGTATTTCCTTCAATGTCTAGGGCACCAATTTTTACTTTCTTCCCTTTGTTGATGTTGATCAAAAAGATTTCGGAATTATTCATCAAACTATCGGGAACACGCTTCACCTCCACTCCAGCAGAATAAAATCCTTTTTCTCTGAAATAACCTTTAATTTTCGATTGCGTTGTAAACACTAAGTTTTCTGTAATCGTTTTACCAGAAAATAGGGAAATCTCTTCGCGAATTTTATCTGCTTCCCGCTTATTTACCCCCTTGAATTTAAAACGAGAAAGCTTCGGACGGGGAGTAACAGCTATCACCAGATAAATAATTCCAGCAACTTCTTTATCCGCATAAATTTCAACGTTGGAAAAAATACCTTCGTTCCACAAATTCTTAATCGCATTTGAGATTTGCTCTCCCGGGATTTTGATACTCTGACCCTGACGCAATCCTGCAATCAATTTAATTGCTTGGTGATCGTAATTGTCAGCCCCTTCGATGCGAATTGGACCGATTTCATATTCTTCAGGATTTTGAAAATCAATTGCTGTTGATCCCATCACTACAGGACCTGAATTGGTTTTCAAACTGTCAACCTCTTGTGCGAAAACACAATCTGTTGTAGAAATGAAAAAACTAAGAAATAGAAATTGAAATAATCGATGCATGTAAGTTAAATTAGTTGTTCTGAGACCTGGCCAAACCTCCGTTCTCTTGTTTGGTAATCAAGTACTGCTTTGTATAAATCTATGTCCCTAAAATCTGGCCATAAAACGGGTGTAAAATGAAGTTCTGTATACGCAATTTGCCAAAGCAAGAAATTACTTACTCGGTATTCTCCACTTGTACGAATCAACAATTCTGGATCTGGAACACCTTTGGTAGAAAGGTAGCTCGAAACCAATTCGTCGTTGATTTGCTCCGTATTTAACTTCCCTAATTTCACGTCTTCTGCAATCTCCTTCACTGCCTTGTTGATTTCCCAACGTGAAGAATAATTAATCGCCAAAATCAAGTTTATTTTCGTGTTGTGAGCTGTTTCTTGTGCAGCACGTTCAAATTCTTGCTGACAATCTATTGGCAAACCTGGCATATCTCCCAAACTCCACAGACGAACTCCTTTTTTGTTGAGCTCTCCTACTTCATTTGCAATTGTTTGCACAATAAGACTCATAATTCCATTGATCTCGTCTTGTGGACGATTCCAGTTTTCAGTCGAAAACGTATATAAAGTCAAATATTTGACCCCCATTTCTTCCGCGGCTTGCAAAGTTGATCGAATGGATTCAATTCCAAAGGAAGGACCATACAACCGTTTTTGGCCTTGTTGTTTTGCCCAGCGCCCGTTTCCATCCATAATAATGGCAATATGTTCTGGAATTCGAGCTAAATCTATTTGAGAGAATACATCCATTTCAGTGAAGTGTTGTCTCTAACGAGAACGAATTTAATGAAAGTATCGTATGCCTGCTTAAAAGCTTAACATACCTTAACAAAAAAAGAGGGAAACGGTTTCCCAAATCCCTCTCTATCAAAGGTTTATGATAATTATTCAGCAAGAACAATCAATTTATTGTTGAGCATTTCAACAACTCCACCCTTGATTTCCACGTGAATAACTTTCGTATTTGAACTAAGTTCAATTAACTTACTCGTTTTTTCATCGGCTTCAAAGTTCTGAACTAAATCGACTTTAATTTTCCCTTTTTCAAGCGCAGAAATAATCGGAGCGTGATTGTTCAAGACCTGAAATTGTCCGTCGATACCAGGCAACTGCACAGCAGAAACCTCTCCGGTAAACACTTTCATTTCAGGTGTAATTATTTCTAATTGCATACTTTTCTTTTTTGATGTGAACTATCCTTCGAAAGGAAAATTACACAGTTTCTGCCAACATTTTTTCTCCAGCTTCAATTACATCTTGGATGCTTCCTTTCAAGTTGAAAGCAGCTTCTGGATAACGATCCATTTCTCCATCCAAAATCATGTTGAACCCTTTGATTGTATCTTGAATATCTACTAAAACTCCTGGGATACCTGTAAAC
>SSGT01000156.1 GCA_008017065.1 Crocinitomicaceae bacterium | reverse complement strand
CAAAAACGTATTCCAAGCGGAAATCGACGCAGCATGCGAATAGATCGATTTCTTCCGATTCAATGTGCAATACATGACTCAAATTTACAGAGATAAACCAGAATCGTTGCCAGGAATGTGGAATCGTTTGCAATACAGACCGTTGGAAGGATTCGTCTTTGCACTAACGCCATTCAATTTCACGTCAATTGCTGCCAATTTATCTGCGGCTCCAGCGATGATGGGGAACGTTGTGGTATGGAAACCAGCAGAAACACAAATTTATTCGGCACAAGTGATCATGGAATTGTTTCAAGCGGCAGGTTTGCCTGACGGAGTAATCAACATGGTGACCGTGAGTGGTAAAGATGCTGGCGAAGTGATTTTCAAGCACAAAGATTTTGCAGGTTTACACTTCACTGGATCTACGGAAGTATTCCGCGATCTTTGGAAAGGAATAGCAAACAACATTGAAAACTTCAAAAGCTATCCACGTATCGTTGGTGAAACAGGTGGAAAAGATTTCATCATGGTTCACGAATCAGCGAATCCAGCTGAAGTTGCTACAGCGATGACGCGTGGTGCGTTCGAATTCCAAGGTCAAAAATGTTCTGCTGCATCGCGAGCTTATATTCCTTCCAACATATGGGGAGAAGTGAAACGCATCGCTGTGGAACAAGTGAATTCCATGAAAATGGGTTCACCTGCCGACACATCGAACTTTGTGAACGCGGTGATCAGCGAACGTGCATTTGATCGAATCGCAAAATACATCGACGATATCAAAGCGGCACCGGATGCTGAAATCATTGCCGGAGGAAACTACGATAAATCGAACGGATACTTTATCGAGCCAACGATGGTGGTGACAAGTAATCCAAAATTCAAAACCATGTGTGAAGAAATCTTCGGACCTGTATTGACGATTTACGTTTACGAACCTGCGGATTTCGAAGCGACATTGACCATTTTGGATCAAACTTCCGATTATGCATTGACCGGATCAATCATTGCAAACGATCGTTATGCGATCAATTTGGCAACTAAAAAATTGGAAAACAGCGCAGGGAATTTCTACATCAACGACAAACCAACAGGTGCCGTTGTGGGTCAGCAACCCTTTGGAGGTGCGCGTGGATCGGGAACAAACGACAAAGCCGGTGCGCCGATGAACTTGTTGCGTTGGGTTTCTGCACGTACAATCAAAGAGACGTTTGTGCCTGCTTCAGACTACAGATATCCTTTTTTGGGATAATTGAATCCCTAAATAATTGACATCAACCACGTTCCAGAATTCGGAGCGTGGTTTTTTATTTTTTAGCCCTTTTTGATTTCCACTTTCAATTATTTTATGATTAACTTTGCCCCATCTCTAAGGGGTGCCCGTCAAACGGCTGAGATTATACCCATTGAACCTGTCAGGATAATGCCTGCGTAGGGAAGATGATACATTTATTATTAATTGCTAATTATTCACACAAGAGAATTAGCCCCTTATTCTTGTTCAAATTTTATTCAAAATGAAAACAAGGATTTTCAACATGCTCTGGCTCATCGCTCTGTCGACGCCAATCGGTGCGAAAGCACAACACACCATCCAAGGAAAAGTAACGAATCAAGAAGGCGAAGTGATTTCGGGTGCGAAAGTCATACTCTCCAATTCGTATCAAATCAACTTTACCAATTCGGACGGAAGTTATCAAGTCAGTGACCTCAAAAATGGAGATTATACGCTCCAAGTTAGTTCTGAAGGTTACGAAAGTCAACAAACTCCAATTACGATTGCCGGTAAAGACGTTGTGCAAAACATTGTCTTGATTGCGTCCGCCATTTTGATTGAAGAAATCAACGTACAAGCGACTCGAGCGGATGAAAAAACGCCGACAACCTACACCAACCTTTCCAAAAGTCAGATCGGTAAATCCAATTTTGGGCAAGATCTCCCCTATTTACTGGAGGGCACACCTTCCACAGTTGTAACGTCTGATGCAGGTGGAGGCGTTGGCTACACAGGAATTCGGATTCGCGGTGTAGATCCAACACGCACCAACGTCACCATCAACGGAATTCCGGTCAACGACGGAGAATCGCACGGTGTTTTTTGGGTAAACATGCCCGATTTTGCTTCGTCGGTAGAAAGTATTCAAATCCAACGCGGTGTGGGGACATCTTCCAACGGCTCTGCGGCTTTTGGATCGAGTATCAACATTCAAACCGACCAAATAAACCGCAAAGCATACGGAGAATTAGACAATGCATATGGATCGTTCAATACGCTTCGCACCACCTTGAAAGCGGGAACGGGAATATTGAACAACCGATTTACAATTGACACGCGATTGTCACGCATTTCATCCGACGGTTATGTAGATCGAGGTTCGTCTAACTTGAAATCCTTTTACATTTCAGGCGCTTGGATAGGAAAAAAATCCTTGATACGTGCCAACGTATTCAGCGGAAAAGAAATCACCTACCAAGCGTGGTACGGAACACCCGAAAGTGTGATCAAAGGCGATGTTGCGGGAATGAATGCCTACGCGGATCGCAACGGATTGACTGAAGCACAACGCCAAAACCTACTGAATTCAGGGCGGAAGTACAATTTCTACACCTACGAAAACGAAACCGACAATTACCAACAAGACCATTATCAATTGCATTTCACCCATACGTTTTCGTCGAAATTGAACCTGAATGTTTCCGGACATTACACACGCGGTCGCGGTTATTACGAGCAATTTAGAGCAAATGATGATTTCGCAACCTACAATTTTACGCCCGTTATTTTGGGCGGTGACACGATTACAGAAACGGACGTAATTCGCAGACGTTGGTTGGATAATCACTTTTACGGAATGGTTTTTTCGGCGAATTATGCTCCAACCAAGCAATTGAAAATCACTTGGGGAGGTTCCGCAAACCGCTACGAAGGCGATCATTTTGGTGAAGTAATCTGGGCGCGCATGGCATCCACTAGCAATATCGGAGATCGATACTACGAAAATTCATCTGCGAAAACTGACGTCAATTCGTACATCAAATCCACCTATAAATTCAAAAAATTCACCACGTATGCAGATGTTCAAGTACGAAATATTCAGTATTCGTTTTTGGGGATCGACAACGTAGGAAACGAAATCAAGGATGTACAACAAACGGTCAATTACACATTCTTCAATCCGAAAGCTGGATTTATGTATGATTTCAACTACAAAAACAACGCGTATGCATCGATCAGTGTAGCCAACAGAGAACCCGTTCGTGATGATTTCCGCGAAGCAACACCCGCAAATCGACCAAAACACGAAACGCTGTACAACGCAGAAGCTGGGTATCGCCGCAAATCAAACCGCTTTTTTACCAATGCAAATGCGTACTTGATGTACTACAACAATCAATTGATTTTGACGGGACAAATCAACGATGTAGGTGGCTATCCGCGAACCAATGTCGATAAAAGTTACCGTGCTGGAATCGAATTGGAAGCTGGATTTTTGATTACCAAAAAATGGAGTGTGACTGCGAATGCAACCTTTAGTCAGAACAAAATTGTTGAATTCAATGAATACATCGACAATTACGACAACTACGATGCCAACGGAAACATGATTCAGACCGTCATTCAACACCGCAATACCGATTTGGCTTTTTCGCCCAATTTCATTGCATCGGGAGCAATTTCGTACGAGCCGATGAAAAATTTAAACATCAATTGGATGACGAAAATGGTCGGAGATCAATTCCTCGACAACACCTCATCGCAAGCGCGAAAAATTGATCGCTATATCACCAACAACATCAGCATCAATTATTCGATCCAAAAACTTGGATTTGAAGCGATTCAAATCAGCTTATTGGCAAACAACATTTTCAATTACATGTACGTCAGCAACGGCTACACGTTTGGGTACATTTCGGGTGGCGAACGCACGACTGAAAACTTCTATTATCCGCAAGCAGGACGAAATTTCCTCGCGCGATTGACATTCAAAATTTAGTCCATTTTCAGAAAAGAAATGAGTCGGGTTGATACAATCCGGCTCTTTTTTTTGGGGATGTTGGATATGCGTTGCTTGGTTCTACGGTATGTTTTCACTACTCCTTCTTTTTACTTTTTGCGCGTGTTTTCCACAACTCTCGATCGTCGATCAATTCAACCGTCATGCTTTGGCAACACATGAACCATTTTACGTGCATCCAACGACGCATGAGAATCGGAATACGCGGCGTAGATTTCATGCAAAGAATTCAGGTAGGCTTCTAGTTCGTTGGTTGTTATAAGTGGATTGCTGCTGCTGGAAATCCCGAATGGTATTTCATTGATGTACTTGATCAGTTCTGGAAATTCAGCACGTATTTTCTTTAAGACAGCGAGTATCGCTTCTTCCAATTCTATTTCAGTTTTCATCTTTTCAGTTGATTTGTTTCGTTAATTTGGCTTTCATCACCGGAACGTAGAGGAGGATATTGACACCAACCAAGATAAACATTGCACCGAGGAGTTGAACACTAAATGCTGCATAATTCATGGCCACAACTGCGCCAACACCTATTACCAAGCCGAGTAGCGCACGCACTGCTACAATTTTAAAAACGACTTTTTGTGCTAAATTGAAAAGCCAATTGCAAAATAGTATTTCGGAAGCAGCATAAAAAACGAAGAGAAAAGCGGTAAACAGAATTAATTGTTCAGTCGAATTACACAACAATACGAGGGAAATACCATACACCAACATGGCCAACGCGTGCAATTGGTGGTAGGCAAATTGAACTTCTTGTCGTTGACGCACAAATGCCGTAACAAATGCAAAGATAGCCCCGACGATCAGGCTGATGCCTAAGGTCATTTTGATCATTTGAAACGGGCTGTTTTCTGAAACGAACAGAAAAACACCTGCAAGAATTATTAGGGAGCCATACACGTATATTGGAAGGTACTTTTTCATATCGAACTTTATGTATTGTGAATGAAATTTCACAACAACATAAATGTACGCGTGTTTTTTCCAGAAACCTTATACAATTACTCGTATTAGTTGCACAATTCATACGTAGCACGTTGCCGCTTTTCGCTCCAACTCCGTATAGTTGAGTCGCCGTAAATTGAATCGCTCGTCTGAATCACGCTTTGCAGGCAGATTACACGCTTCAACGTGTATGTTCTTTACTTTTTTGACTCCTTTGTTTTACCGCTTGGTGAAGTGGCTACTTTCAATTGAATTCGTTAGCTTTCCATTGACATGTAGTCTAATTCTCCGTTCTCGTCGGTGTTGATTACCACCAAGTAATTTGTTATTTCTTCTCCGATTGAGTAATCAAAAATTGCAAAATTATCGTCGCCGTCTGGGTACAGACCAACCCGAACTAATTTCAATTGTGTTAACAACTGTTGTTCCGGTTCGATGGTCGAATCGTTCAGGTTGATAAGATTTGAAAGTTCATACTCTCCAACTTCTTCCAAGTGGTGTTGCAGGTAAAATTTTACCGTGTCGCCATCTTCGTCGTTATAGTCATCGAGCATATACGCATGGTTTAATTTGTCAAATTGATCTAAGTTTTCAAGGATCTTCTTGATTTTCTCCATTGTTGATGAGTCAACGGTTTTGTTTTCAAAATTGAGGTCAACTTGAATTCGATTTCCGTTGAATTCAAGTTCAACATCGTAATATTCCTCTAAATTTGCGAGGGGTAAATTTCCGAAATGTGGCAAGGTGTATGCTGTCATCGTTGTTGTTTTTGTAATTGTTTGTTTTTTGATTACTCCTCGATTTCGTTGCGATTTTGAGAATTTACCGTAAGCTAAGTTTCCACACGGGAAAAACGACATTTTTTGGTTGTGAAATCCGTTTTTTTCCAAGCTTGTTAAATTTTTATCAGTTGTCTGCTTGCTGGAAGTACAAGTCGACACAAAATCAAGTTTTTGAAATCCAGTAGTTTGATAACAAATCTACACAAAATCGTCCATGAATTCGTTTCAGTTGTTTTCATCGAGCGACTTTTTGTTGTTTTTTTTAACATTTACACTAACTTTGAAGCAACCAAACTGCTGGGTTAGCGTTAAATAACGAACTATTATTACTTCAATGAAAAAAATATCTCTTGTGTTCCTGTGTTTTTCGATCGTCACCTTCGGAAATGCACAAAAAAACGTTTCTTCTAACCTAGAAATCAAAAAGTTGCGTCCAGTAGATTCGTATCCGCGCAGCATGAATGCGAAACAACAGTTGAAACCAGCTGAATCGGATAGCGTAATTTTGAATCGCTTGAATCAACAAATTCAGGCCGTTCACACCAAGATTGCGTATATCAAAAACGATCAAACACTCAACGAGCGTGCGTTGCAAGACGGATGGTTTGAAAAAATGAATCAATACTTGGCCTTGTATGAAGCCCGCAAGCAAAAGGTGTTACTTCGCATGCAAAAAACAGCAACTCCAACCCACTAATCTCTTTTTAAATTTTCGAATGAAAACATTTCTTCAATTCAGTATCTTGCTTGTCGGATTTGTCTGTATACAATTCCATGCGCAAGCACAAGGAAGTAGCTGCGCGACGGCACAACCTTTTTGTACCGGTTCTACCTACATTTTTCCTGCTTCCACCGACACGGATGCTGAAAGTGGACCAGAATATGGCTGTTTGGGTTCGCAACCGAATCCTGCTTGGTACTATTTACAAATCGATCAATCAGGCAGTATCGAAATCACGCTCGACAATACCCAAGACGTTGATGTCGATTTCATTTGTTGGGGACCTTTTCCCAATCTTGGCGTGGCGTGCAACAACCTTACAGGAAGCGGAAGTTTTGACGGTTGTGGTTTTTTCGAATCGTATCCATGTGGGAACATCATCGATTGTAGTTTTGATCCGCAAGCGGTGGAGCAAGTTAATATAGACAACGCCATTTCAGGTCAGTTTTACATGGTGCTTATCACCAATTTTTCGGGCCAACCAACCGACATTATTGCCAGTCAAACTGGAGGTTCGGGTACGACCGATTGCTCGATCGTTACACCTGTTGATTGCATCATCACCAATTTCAACGCAACGATCGGTGCTTGTGCGCCCGACAACACTTTCGAAATCAACGGCGATTTTACCTACGACTCAAGTCCGACCACAGGAATCATCACCGTGATTGTTGATAACGGAACATCGACTTATTCGCAAACATTCAGTCCGCCATTTGTGGACGGAAGCACAACCAATTTTTCGATCCCCGGAATTCCTGCAAACGGCGCGAATTGTACCATTGAAGTATTTTTCTCAGCGGATCCCGCGTGTAGTTCAACAATCAATTTCACCGCGACACCCAACTGCGACTGTTTGGTAGATGTTGGTTCGTATACCGCTTCGATCACAGGAGTAAGTCAAAACAACTACGTGTTATGTTACGGTGATCAAATCAATTTAACGTATAACAACAACGGCATTTATCCAGCCGAAGCCACAAATCCTCCTGGCCCAGTGTACGATCCAGGAATCGCTTGGCTTTTGTATTCCTGTCCGCCGTCGGTTGGACTCGTTCCCAGCGCAACTGAAGATGTGGCCGACGATCCGTGTTTACTTACGATCATCGATGGAGTCAATATTTCCGACATCAACGATTTGAGCTTGATCAACGCTTTTCCTGCGGGAACATTTACCAACAACACGGTGTATTTGGTGCCGATCACAATGTACAGTATGGTCGAAAGTGTTTACAGTTATGTCAACACAACGGTTCCATGTTACGAACTTGGAACACCAATCGCCGTGCAATATTTACCACAAATTACATCAACGCAAAATCAAAGTTGCATGAATGGAATGCTTACCGCAACCATTTCAGGTGGACTTCCAGCGTTAAACGGTTCGCAATTCACGGTGGTACCAGGGTCATTGACTCCAGCAACGGCAACGTTTAGCAACACTACCGCTCTGAATGGAGGAAACATCGTCGTTACTGGCTTGACCAACGGACAAAATTACTCTTTTCAAGTAACCGATGGAAATGGCTGTCCGCACACCGTTGCTGGCGTTTTCTCCGGAACGGCCACTGCTTCCTTCAGCGCCGACGTTGTATCTGGCTGTTCACCCTTGACTGTGACGTTTACAAACACAAGTCCAGTGGGATCAACAAACTGCAACTGGACATTCAGCGACGGCAGTATGGGCGTTGGTTGTGGAACGATCACGCACACGTTTGTGAATCCAGGCTGTTATGATGTTT
>SSGT01000063.1 GCA_008017065.1 Crocinitomicaceae bacterium | reverse complement strand
ATTCAATCCATGTTGATGGATAAGAAACCAGAAGCTGGAGTGATGAACAATATCCAATTGGCATCAACTGGTGCAGGAAATGGTTCCGAAAATAAAGCTTGTTTCATTTTGAAACAACAGGATTATGAAATCATTAAAGTAAGCGAAGTTAATGACTAAAGAAGAAATTGCATCGGGATTTCAATCGCTGCAAGATTTCATTTGCTCGGAACTGGAAAAGTTAGACGGAAAGGCTAATTTCAATGAAGACATTTGGACTCGGGAAGAAGGTGGTGGAGGAAGAACACGGACCATTGCGGATGGAAATTTGTTGGAAAAAGGGGGAGTTGCATTTTCTGCAGTGTATGGCCCGGTAACCGACGAAATGAAGCAACAATTGAAATTGGAAGGAAACGATTTCTTTGCAACTGGCGTTTCGATCGTATTGCATCCTTTTAATCCGCATGTGCCAATTATTCACATGAATGTGCGTTATTTCGAATTGGACAGTGGGGAGTATTGGTTTGGTGGAGGCATTGATTTGACGCCACACTACGTGGTACCGGAGCAGGTTGCGATTTTTCACGATTCACTGAAAGCAATTTGTGATCAATACGACGACACGTTTTACAGTAAATTCAAACCGTGGGCTGACTCATACTTTTACATTCCTCACCGACAAGAAACGAGAGGAATAGGCGGTATTTTTTACGATCACATTTCCGAAAAAAACGCTTCGCTTTCGAAGGAACAGTTGTTTGATTTCGCTATTTCACTTGGACGTAATTTTGCTAAAATTTATGGTGAACAGGCTGCATTAGGAAGAAATTTACCTGTTTCAGACACAGAAATCCGTTGGAGGAATTTGAGACGAGGAAGGTATGTTGAATTCAACCTAGTCAACGATCGAGGAACTAAATTTGGATTGCATTCCAACGGTAGAACCGAGTCGATCTTGATGAGTCTCCCTCCACGAGCAGAGTGGGAGTATGATTTCAAGCCAACACCAGGTTCAAGAGAAGAAGCAACACTGAATTTTCTAAAGAAAAAGCAATTCTAACAGAAAAAGTGTATTTTTCCCAGCGGAAAACGAATCGAATCACTATGCTACAAGCGAATAATTTCAAACAAATTTTGGTTGGGGTTTTATTATTTCCTTTGCTATCAGGTTTGCTGATGCTGTTGGGATGGCCACCAAATCGCATGTTTTTATTGCTTTTTGTCGGACTTGTTCCACTTTTTTTTTCGGTTGATTTACTCAAAAATAGCGGCGGTAAACGAGCCTATTTGCTTTTCTTTATCGGTCAATTTATTGCGCATTTACTGTGGGTTGCTGTAAGCATGAAATGGCTTGCCTCAACGTCACCACAATCATACGTTACCGGAATCATTATCGAGTCGACAGTGCTCGCTTTGGCGCTCACTCCTACAATGTGGTTTGCCAAGCACTGGAGGAAAAATGCGCGTTTTTTCTTCTTTGCCGCTGCATGGATGAGCGTCGAATACCTCAATCAGCATTGGATGTTTGGTACGCCGTATTTTGCCTTAGGAAGTGGATTTGGAATGCACCCGTCGTGGGTACAACACTACGAATTTATTGGTATTGAAGGTGGTTCGTTGTGGGTGCTCGGAGTCAATTATTTGACGTATCGCGCAATCGTTTGTTTTCAGCAACGAAGTGGGTGGTTTAAAGCGACTTCCATCGCGTTTGTAGCTTTGGTGTTTCCAATGCTTGTTTCGTGGTTTATTTACAATGCGGAGACCTCCGGAGAAGTAAAACGAGTTGCTGTTTTACATGCGTTTGTGAAACCCAATCAGCAAGAGTTTACAGATTTTCCAGAGCACATGACTGCACAATTGTTCCGAAATTCGCTTGCGGCGTTGAAAACCGAATCGGAGTTGATAGTGTGGCCTGAAGTAATCGTCAATAACTTAGGATGGTTGTCTAACATAACACAAGAGAAAGCGTTTGTGTCTGTGTATAAAGCGCTGGAAAAGTATCCCAACACAACGGTTTGTACCGGCGGCTATGGCTTTTCAGTTGCGCCCCGTGAATTGCATGACGATCCCTATACATCATTTGATTCTACTTACAACTATTACTACCTCACGCACAACATTGCACTCTCAATTTCTTACGGAGAACGCGCGCCGATTCGCAGCAAATCGGTATTTGTCCCATTTCAAGAGCGGATTCCGATGCTGAAAGAATTCCCATTCATGGAAAACTTGGCAGATATGGTTGGGTCAAATAGTAAAATTTCATATTATCCCAACGGTGTTGAAATTCACAAAACCAAAAGCGGTTGGTTTTATGCTCCGATTTTATGTTACGAGAGTATTTTTCCACTCGAAATGGCGCGAAAGGCGAACGACGCTGAATTGATTTCTATTTCAGCGAATGAATACTGGAATACGGATTTGAGCGGATCTGAACAATATTTGTATAATAATGTTTTGATGGCTATTCAAAGTCGAACACCCATTGCAAAAAGTTCAAACAGCGGAGCTTCGGGAATTATTGACAAAAAAGGAACAATTCTACAAAAAAGAGTAGGGCGAGATACGGGAATTTTGATTCAAGACGTCGCCTTGAAAGACCGTTCGACCTTGTATACATCCTTGGCGGGAAGTTTTTATTTCATCGCGATTTTAACCTTCGTGCTCGGGGCTGGTTTCGCACTGTTTCAGTTTTTTAAACGATTCACTTCCCAATAATTGGTTTAAAAAGCAACCGTGCAATTTTTTGTGCGTCATGTAAGAAAATCTGATTATATTAGTAACTCAGAAATCAACATTAAAACTACGAACTATGGAATTCAGAACTTTGTTTTTGTCTCTCTTTTTAAGCATGTTCGCTTTCGGGTTGAAAGCACAACAGCAGGTTTCTCCCAACCTCATCGGAAACTATATTCTTGTTAGTGAAGAGGGGGCTTTGCCAAAAGATTTTGATGCGGTCATCATCGAAGCAAATACCTTTTCACTCCGGTCAGGTAATCAAATTGTTCGTAACTATATGGTTACAAACGAGATAAAAGGTGGATTTTCTGTTGAACAAATCGGTTCAACTACGGACTTTCAAGACACGTTTAATGTAATTATTGAATCGATGAACGGAGTAGATTTGTATATTTCTATCCACTATCCGCAAGGAAGTGAGAAGATACATCTACAGAAACTCCTCTAATTTTTAATATCAACCCTATGAAAAAAATAGTATTACTACTTCAAGCACTTTTGCTTTCGATGTCACTCTTTGCGAGTAGCGGAGGTGGAGGAGGCGGAAATCCATCGACTCCCCCAAATAGTTGTGCGACTTCCAACGGTTTTTGCACCGGGACTACGTATACATTTCCAAACAATACAAACGTTGCTTCGCTAGGTGGTGGAGGAATTTACGGGTGTTTGGGAAGTACACCAAATCCAATTTGGTATTACATGGAAATTGCCACGCCCGGAAATCTTGTGTTGAATATTAGTCAATCAAGTGGTGACGTTGATTTTGTAATGTGGGGTCCATTTACATCATTGGCAGCAGGTTGTTCGTCTTTGTCGTCGAGTAACATTGTTTCATGCAGTTATTCTACTGCAGCGAATGAAACGGCAACGGTAAATAATACCCAAACAGGACAAGTGTATATCGTTTTGTTAACGAATTATGCAAATTCACCAGGAAATATTACCTTCAGTCAAGGAAATGCAAGCGCTTCAAATGCGGCATCAACGAACTGTAATGTCTTGTGCAACATGACGGCTGTGACGGCAACTCCGGGGGCATGTGATCCTGCGACGGGGCTTTACACAGTTACAGGGAGCATCACTTTTCAATACCCACCAACAAGCGGTAATTTAACCGTTACAAGTTCTTGCGGTGGGTCTGTCAACATTCCTGCTCCTTGGACAAGTCCGGTAAGCTACTCATTACCTGGGTTGACTGCAAATGGCGCTGCATGTTCGATCACGGCTTCGTTTACAGCGGATGCGCCATGTACCAAGACACAAAATTACACGGCTCCCGCCGCATGCAGTGGATGTACGATTACAGCTGGTAACAACGGTCCGGTATGTCCTGGCGGAAGTGTTTCACTCAACTCAACAACGGTGACGGGCGCAACAAGTTATTCGTGGACTGGTCCAAATGGATACACTTCTAACGTTCAGAATCCACCTAGCTTCACAGCACCGACAGCACCTGGGAGTTATACATACACAGTCACTGCCATAAAAAATGGAAATCCATGCACATCGACTACTACTGTTGTAGTAAATGCTGTATCAGTGGAGGCGGGCACAGATCAAACGGTTTGTATTGGTCAAAGTGTCACACTGAATGCAACCGGGGCAACAACGTATGCTTGGGATAATGGGGTGACGCAAGGGGTTGCTTTTGCACCTACTACATCGGGTGTTTATACCGTGACTGGTACTACAAATGGTTGTACATCGACTGATTTCTTAACAATAACGGTGAATCCGCTTCCAGTAGTGAGTGCTGGAAATGACGTGGCGATTTGTATCGGTGCTCCCGTCACTTTGAGCGGAGGCGGCGCTGCGACCTTGGCATGGGATAACGGAGTTACGAACGGTGTAAGCTTCAATCCAACAGCCACCGCAACGTACACTCTAACTGGAACGACCAATGGTTGCTCAGCAACCGATCAAGTAGTTGTTACCGTAAATCCACTACCGATTGCCGATGCAGGAGCCGATCAAGCGGTGTGTGCAGGTCAATCTGTTGTGTTAAACGGATTGGGTGGAACTCCCGTTTGGAATAATGGAATTACGAATGGACAGTCGTTTGTTCCTGCTTCGACGACAACGTACACGCTCACAGTTACCGATGCTAATCAGTGTGTAGATACCGACGACGTGCTTGTGACGGTAAATCCAAATCCTGTAATAAATGCGGGAACAGATGTCACCGTTTGCGAAGGTACTTCTGTAACCTTAGTAGCATCTGGAGGAACAGCATATACATGGGATAATAATGTTATTCAAGGAGTTGCTTTTGTTCCAAGTGTTGGAAGCATGACCTACACAGTGGTCGATAACAATCCAAATGGTTGTCCGGGAACCGATCAAGTAGTAGTTACTGTCCATCCAAATCCGACCGTGAATGCAGGGAATGATACGTTGATTTGTCAAGGTGTTTCAATCATACTTGTCGGTTCGGGCGCTAGTACTTATACGTGGGACAATGGAGTTGTGAATGGTATTCCGTTTACACCTGCAGGAACAGGAACTTATACGGTTACAGGTACTACTGCGCAAGGATGCACCGACACAGATCAAGTACAAATAGCTGTTACACCAACACCTGTCGTTTCGTTTGTTCCGAGTACTACTTTTGGATGTACTCCGGTGACTGTAACATTCCAGAATACAAATCCATCGAATAATTCGTTTCAATGGATTTTTGGGAATGGGAGTACTTCTACAGGAGCAGGACCGGTTACAACTACTTACACTGGAACAGGATGTTTTGATGTGACATTGATTTCAACAACTGCCAATGGTTGTGTAGGTCAATTAACTCAACCAGGAATAGTGTGTGTGGCACCGAATCCAGTTGCGTCGTTTTATGCGTCACCAGGTACCGTTTCTTTGGTCGATTCGTACACGAACATGATCAACGAATCTACGGGTGCAACAAGCTACACGTGGAATTTCGGAGACGGTTCGGGAACATCCAATTTATTTGCACCCGGTCATGAGTTTCCGAATGAAATTGCTGGGAATTATCAAGTGACGTTGGTTGCAACGTCAGAGTTTGGATGTATCGACACTGCGCGAATTAACATAGAAGTTCAAGATGAATTGATCTACTATGTTCCAAATAGTTTTACACCAGATGATGATGAATACAATCCAATCTTTAAACCCGTATTTACAGCAGGTTTTGATCCATTTGATTACAAATTATTGATTTTTGATCGTTGGGGAGAAGTTGTTTTCGAATCCAACGATGCGTTGTACGGATGGAATGGGACGTATGCCGGAAGCAAAGGTGTTTGTCAAGATGGTGTGTACACGTGGAAGATTGAATTCAAAACGACACGGACCGACGAACGGAAGATGATCATCGGCCATGTCACGTTGATTCGTTAGTTATTTTTATCCAAAAGAATGAGGCTGTCCATGTATTTGGATAGCCTCATTCTTTTTTTAGTTCCACCCGCCGCCGATTGATTTGTAAAGTAAAATTTGATTTTTATTTTTCAAATTGGCGATTTCCAACAATTCGATTTGAGATTGAAGATAGCTTTGTTGTGCGTTGATTACTTCGAGATACGTTGCTCGACCCGATGAAAACAGCGCAAAGGACGTTTCTACTGATTTTTCTAAAATCGACACTTGTTCCGTTTTGAATCGCTCCATTTGATCCAAGCGTTTGGATACTTGCAGCAATTGATAAACCTCTGTAAATGCAGAAACGATTGTTTTTTCAAGCTGTAAGTAGGATGCTGCTTTCGTAGCATTGCTCTCGAGCAAATTTGCCTTTAGTGTTCGTCGATTCAAAACGGGGGCAACTAAATTCCCAAAGAAATTGAATGCAATCGATTCAGGACGAAATGTGAGGGCAGCCCGAAAAGCTTGGTATCCCATGTTTGCGTTGATTTGAACGGTGGGATAAAACGCTGTTTTTGCAACTACCAACTCTGCTTTGCTTGCATCTAGTTGGTGAAACGCCTCGCGAATGTCTGGTCGATTCAGCAATACTTCCGATGGGATGTTTACAGCAAGCGTATCAGTCATTTCCGTTTCCGGCTTCCAATTGGAGCGCAGGATATTTTGTGGATACCGGCCGAGCAATATATTGAGTTGGTTTTCGGTAGCGATAATCTGTTGTTCAATCTCAAGAAGCATCGTTTTCAGCGTCAAAATTTCGGATTGCATTATTTCTACCGCCAATTCATTGTTTTTTCCACTCGCTTTTTGCGCTTCACAAATTAGAAGTGCATTTTCTTGTAGTAGGATGCTTTCACGTATAATTTCAATTTTTTTGTCGAAAAGCATCAGTGAATAATAGAGTTGCGCAATTTCTGAAACAACATTAGCCGTAATTAGATTTTGTGCTTCTTCCGTTGCCAGATACTTGGAAAGTGCAGCTTGTTTTTTGTTTTTTAGCTTACCCCATGCGTCGATTTCCCAGGAGGAATACACACCTGCATAAAAATCAGGTACGGGATTTGGAAGACGTTGGTTTTCGTTCAAATTTGGTGAAAATTGCGTGTCGTAATTACCCACACCATCGATGCTGTAGTCTCCAAATTTTCGGACTCCCGTACCCAAGTTTATACCAAAATCTGGAAGTCGAATTCCACGGGTATAAACAAGCCCGGCTCTACTTTGTTGGAGGCGCTGATAAGCAATTCTTAAATCGTAGTTGGCGATCAAGGCGCTGTCAATACAGTTTTTGAGTAGCGTGTCGCGGTAGAAAACGTTCCAGCTCTTCAACTCGGATTGCTGAATTTTCCCGCTTTCATCGCCTTGATAAATCGAATCATTTGTTGTGGTGCTTTGTCCTTCGGAAAACGATGCTGGAACTTTCATTTTTTCCTGCTGCAGTGGCCGATGAAATTGACATGAGCTGACGAGTATAAGCAATAGTGCTATGACGTAGTTATTTTGTTTCATGATTTTTTAATGTTTGAGATGGACGCAAAAATGAAGTACAGTCCTGGGATGACAATTACGCCGAAAATAGTTCCAAACAACATTCCTCCGGCTGCTGCGGAGCCAATTGTCTTGTTTCCGATTTCGCCTGCACCAGAAGAAAGCATCAACGGGATTAATCCTGCTGTAAATGCAAATGAGGTCATCAAAATTGGACGTAAGCGGGCAACAGCACCCTCGATTGTCGCATCGAATACCGACATTCCTTCTTGTTGTTTGAGAATTGCAAATTCGACAATCAGAATTGCGTTTTTACCAAGTAAGCCAATCAACATGATCATGGCAACTTGCGCGTAAATATTGTTTTCAAGTCCGAAAAGTAAGAGAAAAAGAAAGGAACCCACAATTCCAATCGGAAGGAATAACAGGACGGGCAATGGAAGCAGAAAACTTTCGTATTGCGCCGCAAGAAGCAAGTACACGAAGAGCAAACAGATTGCAAAAATAACGAAGACTTGACTTCCCGATGCAATTTCTTCACGGGTCATTCCTGACCATTCGTAGTCGTACCCCTTGGGTAATTTTGTTGATGCAGTTTCTTGGATTGCTCGAATCGCATCGCCGCTACTGTAGCCGTTAGCCGCCTCTCCATTTAGCATTGCAGAAATATACATGTTGTAGCGAGTCAATTGCTCAGGGCCGTAAATACGTTCAATGGTGGTAAATGCTGAGTAGGGTACCATTTCTCCATTTGTATTTTTGATCCGTAGTTTTAGCAAATCATCCGGTTGAGAGCGGTATTTTGGGTCGGCTTGAACCATCACCTTGTACATTTGACCATAGCGAATAAAATTGGTTGCGTAGAAACTTCCAATCAACGATTGGAGATTTGTCAATGCTGCATCTGGTGTGACTTGTTTTTTGGCTGCTTTCTCGGGATCAACGTGAATCAAGTATTGCGGGAAAGTTGGATTGAAGCTACTAAATACTTCTTTGATTTCCGGACGTTTTTTTAGCGCTGCTATAAACGCATTCGTCACGCTGGCAGTGTTTTGCAAATCATCGTTTCCACTTTTGTCGAGCAATCGCAGTTCGAATCCGTTCGCATTTCCAAATCCTGGTACAGCAGGCGGCGGAAAAAATTGAATTTCTGCGTCTTTGATGTGCTTCGTTTTTGAAATCAATTCTTGAATGATTTCATTCGCGTTTTTGGAACGTTGATCCCATGCTTTTAGACTTACGGTGCTCATTCCAAACGAAGAACCAACTCCCTCGGTCAGCATACTGTAACCTGATAAGCTCGAAATAGACTCAACTTCCGGTAATAGTTGTGCAACGCGATCGATTTCATCCATCACCTTTTCGGTGCGCTCCAAGGTTGCTCCAGCGGGTGTTGTTACATTGACATAAATCGTTCCTTGATCCTCTGTCGGAATAAATCCAGTAGGGACGAATTGACCAACTCCCCAAGTAGCAGCGATAAAACCGACCAAAATCACTCCGGTGAGTATTCTTCGATTGACAATCAGATTCAGGATCTTTTTGTAGCCGCCTGAAATTTTGTCGTAGCGCTTGTTGAATGCATCAAAAAAGCGTGTGATCCAGGTCTTTTTTGCTTGCGAATCGATTGGTTTCAATAGAATCGCGCAGAGTGCAGGAGTCAAGGTCAACGCATTTATTCCCGAAATCACAATCGCAATAGCCATCGTTACTGAAAATTGTCGGTAAAAAACGCCAACAGGTCCGTCGAGGAACGCAACAGGAATAAACACGGCCGACATGACCAGTGTGATCGCTAAAATTGCGCCTGTCATTTCTTTCATTGCTTCCACCGTTGCCGTTTTTGCATCGAGGTGTTTTTCATGCATTTTGGCGTGCACGGCTTCTACTACGACGATTGCATTGTCGACCACAATACCAATAGCAAGCACCAATGCAAACAGCGTCAATAAGTTGATCGAGAAACCGAAAAGTTGCATGAATGCAAATGTCCCAATGAGTGAAACGGGTACGGCAAGAATTGGAATCAACGTAGAACGGAAATCTTGTAAAAAGATAAAAACGACCAACGCAACGAGAATGAATGCTTCGATTAGTGTTTTGATCACTTCATGAATCGATGCGTCGAGGAATTTCGATACGTCGTAGCTGATTGTGTAGTCAATTCCCGGTGGAAACGTTTTATCTTTCATCTCAGCCAATTTGGCTTTTACGTTTTTGATGACTTCACTAGCATTCGATCCCGGTCGTTGTTTCAAAACAATTGCAGCCGAGGGCTTGTT
>SSGT01000134.1 GCA_008017065.1 Crocinitomicaceae bacterium | reverse complement strand
TTACGAAACAATTCTGTTTCTAGAGCTGAAAAATATATTTGGAAGGCTGGTTTAAGTCGAAATCAGATGGGTGTAAAATTCAAACGTCAACGTCCAATTCTCAATTTTATTGTTGACTTTTTTTGCGCTGAGATCAAACTGATCATAGAGATTGATGGAAATTCACATTACATTAAAGGGGATTATGATCTCTATCGACAAGAGAAGCTGGAGTCAATGGGATTTACAATAATTCGTTTCAGCGAAGGTGAAGTACTGAATAATTTTGATGATGTTTATTTTGCTATCCGGCATGCTGTCGACTCGTTGAGGCAATAAGATTATTTTCCTCCCGCTTACCGCCGAAGGGGAATTTGATTCTTTCCAGTGCCAAAGGTAGAATTGAATCACTCCCCCTTTGGAGGGGGGCAGGGGGGAGGATTTTTGTAACAGGACCAAATTTCAGCAAAAATGATCAAATTTAATATCTAAATACCTCTACGATGAACAATTTTTTCCTTTTCCTCCCCCTTTATCCCCCTCCAAAGGGGGAATTTGAAACGTCGCAATGTTTCGTTTTACCAAATTAATTTTATATATTAACTACCTCCTCCACAGTTTCCCTCTCAAACCCCATACACGGAAAACAAACTTCCGCCAACCTCAACCGAAGTTCACGATCCAATTTTCGCTTTTTCTGGACGACATTATCTGCTTTTTCATGCAACAACCAGGCGATGTCTTGCGAGATATCATCAGACTTGATTGCTTTGCTCGAATTCATAGATGTAAGTGTGGCGTCGAGTTTGGTTTCTGAAATTGCATCTAATTTAAGTGTGCCTAAATCGGTTGCGGTAATGAATTTTTTGGAATAAAAATAGTAGCCTTCGTCTTTGTAGGCAACAATCGCCAAATCGTAGGAAAACTCTTGATTCAACGCGTATTCAAAACTGCCATTTTTAGGCGTGATGCGGTGATAGCTGCTCAATTTATTGGGAAAAAGATACACAAAAACACGCGCAAACGAAGCCTGATCTTCTACGATGAGTTTCATTTTTTCGTACGTGAGCTTGGCCGTTTTTCCTGTTTCTTTGTCGAAAAATGTTCCTGAAGTACGTGTCGTTGTGCGTTCTGCAACAAAGCGATCGATGTTGTAAATAGCAACGTTGGATGTAATTGTAAATCCGACGGAAGGACCTAATTCTGGTCGTTTTTTTCCCAATTGACGATAGACGCTTTCGGTGTTCAGCTCCATTTCTTCCATCCGGTTTTTTGTATCTCGTACCGAAGTTCTAACATTTTCTTCTCGACGCACTTCA
This sequence comes from Crocinitomicaceae bacterium, assembly GCA_008017065.1. Taxonomy (GTDB): domain Bacteria; phylum Bacteroidota; class Bacteroidia; order Flavobacteriales_D; family Crocinitomicaceae; genus JAQVCM01. Next base: position 9,374 of record SSGT01000134.1, on the reverse strand, counting down.
TTCGTTTTGTCGTCCCAGTTTTTTTCGTTTTTCTTCCGAGCCGCTGTGATTTCAGCCGCACTTTTGCGCAATGCTTCGCGTGATTTGTCGTAAAACTGTTGGAGATTGAGTAAATGTGCGTTGCTCACTTCCAATTTACCAATTTGCTCATCTGCAAAGCGCTGAAATTGTGGATAACCCATTTTTACCACTTTTGCATCAATTTCTGAAAGCGAAAGATTTAGATTTGTAGTATACAATTTCAACACCGCTGGATCGCACGTAGCGTGGATGGTTTGCATGCGACTTTCGAAATCGCGTGTGGAGAGGTTGGTATTGTTGAAGGTTGGTTTCCAGAATGCGAGGACGTTGGAGGGAGGGATAAACATAGGTGCTTCATTTGAAGCAGTTACAGAATCATTATCATCACTCTGTTCAATGATAGTGTCTTTATCTAACAGCTGAACGCCCATTTTTGATGGTAGCTTCAGTGTACTTTCGTGAAAATCCCAATAGTTTTCCATTTCTGGAGTATCGTAAATTCCCTCCCCTAACTCCTCCAAACTCAAATACATCGAATCCCTAAACTTTTTCTCCGTTTTCATTTTCAGTTCATTGAGTGTTTTCTCGTAATTCGGTGGATAGAAATCCAGCTCGTTCATGTCGGCAAGCGTAGGTAATTTTTGCAGTTTTTGCGGATTTTGCCAATCGACAACGCCTTCCTTGCTTTTCACGCCTTCAAACAGCAACATTCCTTTTTTTACTTCATCCACAGGAACTTGCATATAAACTCCAACATTTGGATTCACATCCAATCGTTTGCTTTCAGTTGTAAATGCTTGCAAACCAAACATGCCTTGTGTTTCGAGTAATTGGTCGCCCGACATCGTGCTCAAACCACTTTTCACAATGTCCTGTATGTCAACTGCTTCTTGGTATTGCACGAGAATTGGTTTTTCGTACGGTTTTCCGTTTTCCAGAAATGCGCCTTTGGGAACAGAAATCAGTACGCCTCTGGGAGATCTGAAAACCGTGTCGTTTCCTTGCCATTGAAAATACTGCGTTGGAAGTAAGTCGATCGGTGCTTGTGCATCGAGTAATTGTTTCATTTCGCGTTGTTGTTCCACTGGAATTTCAACTTTTTTGTCCGTATTCTTTAACACATAAAATACGCCTGTTGCAATCGCCAACGTTAAAATCACAGCACCCGAAATGATTAAATTTCGCAGCACATGGTAATTTTTTGCCGTAGAAGAAATCTGGGATTTCAGCGCCAAACGTTTCGCTGCTTCGTGGATATTTCTCTGAAAATCAACTTCGTTGCGGAGTTTTCCATTTTCAGCCATTTTTTGTTCAAACACCGATGCATCGCTTGCAGAAAGATCACCATTCAGGTAATCTTCGATTATTTTAGTTAATTCGGGATTCATGACTTTCCGTGTTGAATGAGTTCTTTCACTTTTTGGATGCAGCGGTATTTTTGCGCTTTTGCTACTTTTTCGTTGCGCAATCCAACTTTTTGTGCAATTTTTTCCATGCTCAAGCTCTTACTGTAAAACAAGGTCAAAATCTGCTGACATTGTTTGCCCAACTTCAAAATTGCTTCTTCAATGGAAGTCAATTTCTCCTCCTTTTCGAGCCAATCTTCGTCGATTTGAGCTACCTCTTGATTCAGTTCAACCGTTTGTTGTTTCTGTGCTTTTCGCGCCTGATTGAACCACAAAAATTTGCAGGTACTTTTCACATAGTGAATCGCTTCCACATCCAATTCAAAACGGGGATCTTCTAGTTTCCGACACAAAATCAACAACGCTTCCTGAAAAATATCTTCTGCCGCCGAACCTTGGCATCCTAGAATGCGCAATTCGCGTCGCACGATGGGCCATCTTCGATACAGATTTTTTAAATTCACTTCTTGCATGAGCTTGCTTTTGGAATAGAATGTCATGAATGGATAAAGGTAAACAAGAAAATGAAAACTTTTTTCTGAACAATCCCATTCAATAGGTTTGTTGGTTTTTCTCCCACAAAAAAAGCCCTCAAACAACGACATGTTTGAGGGCTCCTCGCATGAGAGTGCTATTACTTCTTAATCGTGATAAAAACGATTTCACTCTCTTTCGCTTTTTTGGTGATTTTGTGACCAAGCATCAAGATTTTGTCATCGGTCTCCATCAAAATGGGGTTTGTATAGCTGATCGCCCAATCATCGTTGACCAAATCTTGGTAGTTTGCAATTTTTTGACTGCTCAAGTCAAACGAAATAACAGAAAGCCCGCTGATCAAAAACTTGGATTTGTTTGCATACATCATTCCGTCTTTAAACTTGTTGTATTTTCCCATGTCATACGAAAACCAAAACATTTTTTGTCCATCTTTTGAAAATGACACCGATGAACCGATGTTTTCTCCCTTTTTAGATAGAATGGTTTCAACAGTCCCTTGATCGTTGATGATAAATGCTTGAATCCCCAAGAATCCAGATCCTCCAACGGGTTGACCCAATACCGACACGCCTGCTTTACCTGCTTTGAATTGTCGACCCTGATAAATCAATTGATTGTTGACAAGATGCAACGACGATCCCGCCATCTGCACGCTAATTTTTGAGTTACTTGCGTATTGGTCGTTGACTTTGAGTGCAGCAACTAAATCTTTGTTGAGTGTGCTTTTGATAAAGATCAATTTGCCATTTTCGAATTTTGCAACTTGTAAGTTTTGATACACATCTTCCGTCGGACCCTTAAGTTCGGTATAATCCGTATTGTTTGCGCTACATCCGCCGATCAAGTAGGTAGCATTGTTTTCGTGAATCACTTTGTCGAGCGTCCATTTTGTGTTTGGAGCCGTAAAAACGACATGCTCTTTAATCTCGTAAGTAGTTCCGTCGACATAGAAATACTCATATTGATTAGCGGCTGCAACGCGCAGTTTTGATTTTTTATACTTGTAGGGCGTTGCAATGAATACATAGTCGAAAACACCAGGAGATCGTTCAATTGCCTTTGCTTGCATCAAACATTGGTAATCAAATGTAAAGGTCTGCTCTTTAATCAAATTGATGTCTTTGTCAAATTTTCTAAATACATAATGTTGTTTTTCTTCTTTTAAAACGCCAACAGTGCTGTACAGTATGTTTCCGCCGTTGGGTACGGGATTACTATACATTGGATACCATTTTTCTTCCTTCGATTGGCGGTTGGCTGCGCTATTGACTTCGTAGCGTGCAGGGATTTCTGAACATCCTTGCACTTTCAGACCGACTATCGACGAAACAACTTCTTTTCCAGCCGAAAATCCGTAGGTTACGACTGTTGTAAACATAAAGGAATTATCGATCATGTATGGAAAAAACGGGTCGTATGGTACGTTGTATTTTTTACCAAAAAGGAGCTCGTTGCTGAGCATCGCTTCTGCTGTGGATCCATATTCCTTATTTTCTGTTTTAACGTAGTCGAAATTGGCGTCAAAGATCAGTCTGTCAACTTTGTGACTCATTCCTCGGTAGGTAGTGTAATTGTAGGAGCCATCGGATGAATGGCTTGCATTGCATTTAGGTTGCACGAAATTTATTTGGGTCTGACCCGATACTGAGTCTACATTTGCACCTCGAATCAGCCAGTTTTTGTGTTTGTCTTGCGATTCGAGATCAAAATTTTTGGTAGTCACTTCTACCTGTGCATGGAGCGTTAAACTGGTCAAACCAACTAACGCAGAAGCAATTGTCTTTTTCATGGCATAGAGTTTAAAATTTTTCTTTTGTTCAATTCGATTCACCGAAATGTGCGTGAGTAACTTTGCTTTCTCGTGTAGTAGCAAGAACTGTTGCATTAATTTTCTGACAATGCGGTGAATTTCTGACACAAAACTACCGTGCGATGTTGTCTAAACACTACGTATTTTTACTGATTTTGACTGCTCTTTTCTTTCAGGTTTTTTTGATAATCAGTGTTTTGTTGATTTTCGGGTAGTTTGCGTCGGCACGATCAATGGTGCTTGTCACAACTGTTTTCGTGGGTTCACATTTTTTTGTACCTTTGTAAACTAATTTTGAACAAATCTCGATTAAACCGTTTTTTGAAATCTATATTTCAAATAATTATTAAAATATTCCCGATAGAATGGCATCAGATAATTTTGTTGATTACGTAAAAATTCATTGTACTTCTGGTAACGGAGGCGGAGGTTCTACGCATTATCGTAGAGAAAAATACATTCCGCTTGGTGGTCCAGATGGTGGAGATGGTGGTCGTGGTGGACATATTATTTTGCGCGGAAATGCGCAATTATGGACTTTGCTTCATCTGAAATTTCATAAACACACGAAAGCAGGTCACGGTGCCCATGGGACAGGAAATTTAAAAACGGGTTCTCAAGGAGAGGATAAGTACATCGAGGTTCCGATCGGTACGATTGCACGCGATCCCGATACGGATGAAATTTTGTGTGAAATAACACACGACAAGCAAGAAATCATTTTAGTGCCAGGAGGAAGAGGCGGAATGGGTAACAACCATTTCAAATCGTCCACAAATCGGGCGCCACAATTTGCCCAGCCGGGGGAACCAGGGCAAGAAGGTTGGAAAACATTAGAATTGAAAGTCTTGGCCGATGTAGGGTTGGTTGGTTTTCCAAATGCAGGAAAAAGCACCTTACTTTCGGTGTTGAGTGCAGCGAAACCAGAAATAGGAAATTATCCGTTTACGACCTTGCGTCCGAATTTAGGTATCGTAAATTACCGCGACTATCGTTCGTTTGTAATGGCCGATATCCCAGGAATCATTGAAGGTGCCCACGAAGGAAAAGGAATTGGGTTGCGCTTTTTGCGTCACATCGAACGCAATTCGTTACTCTTATTTATGGTACCTGCTGACAGCGATGATATCCGGAAAGAATACGATATTTTGCTGAATGAATTGAAACAATACAATCCAGAATTGTTGCTTAAAGATCGATTGCTTGCAATTACTAAATCGGACATGTTGGATGATGTGTTGAAAGAACAAATGGCTGCTGATTTGCCGAACGTGGAGTATTTGTTTATTTCCTCATTGGCCCAACAGAATTTGGTGGAGTTGAAAGACATGATCTGGAAAAAATTGAATAACAATGCTTGAATGGCTTGAGTCGATTGATCGCTCAATTGTATTGGCTGTCAATGGCTTAAATTCTCCGTGGCTTGACGAGGTAATGTGGGTCATTTCTGGAAAAGTGCTTTGGATTCCATTGTATTTGTTCATTTTTTACCTTGGAATCAGATCCTTTGGTTTGGCTAAATCACTCAAGTTTTTGGTACTTACTGTCGTTTGTATTGCCGTTGCAGATTTGATTTCGGTTCATTTCTTCAAAAATGTATTTGAACGTTATCGTCCGTCACATCATTTGTTGTTGACCAACAAGTTGCATTTTTACGAACAAAAGCCGGGTGAGTTTTATCGCGGTGGACAGTTTGGATTTGTTTCGTCACACGCGGCAAATTTTTTCGCACTCGCTACCTTCGTCGGACTTTGTTTCCGCACCCGATACCGCTATTTTTTCCCCATTTTAATTGGGATTGCTACACTGATCTCTTTTTCAAGGTTGTACCTTGGCGTTCACTATCTTTCCGATTTACTTGGCGGCGCGACCGTTGGGATATTGGTTGCATTCGCCATTTGGAAAACTTTTTGGAAAAAGTAATTTTTTTTTGAATCCAAAACAGTACTTCTTTCGTATCTTTGGAAATATCAATGCATTTTACTAATTTTCAAGCATGAAAGCAATTCAACAAATTATCGATTCAGGTTGGATAGAATCTTACTTATTAGGTTCTATGACTGACGGTGAGCGCGTTGAATTTGAAATGCAATTAGCAGAAAGTGAGGAATTACAACAAGCTTTAGAGGACGGAGCAAATTTACTTGAGGAGCTCGCCTTCCGAAATGCGATCACTCCTGATCCAACTATAAAACCCTTTCTTCGTGCTAAAATTGATTACATGGAAAGACTTGAGTCGGGTGAGCCGATGACGTTTCCGCCTACTTTAACTGAAAATGCACGGATTTCTGACTACGAGGAGTGGCTCAACAGAGAAGACATGCATTTGTCAATCGAATTGGAAGACGTTTTTGCGAAGATTATTGGATTCACGCCGGAGCAAACGACTGCAATTGTATGGATCAAAGAAATGGCACCAGATGAAACACACAGCGATGAATTTGAACGCTTTTTGATCGTTGAAGGAACATGCGACATTCAAATTGGTGAGGAGATTCACAGCCTTGTGCCAGGCGATTACTTGCAGATTCCGTTACATGTCAATCATTTTGTGACTGTCACCTCTGAAATTCCATGCAAAGTCATTTTGCAACGCGTCGCAGCTTAAAAATTCCCAATATTCTTTCCTTTTGATTTATTCTGATTCAATTCTTGTATCTTTGAAACATGAGTGATTTGATGCAGCATTTGATTGAACAGTTTGGTAGGGATTCTATTGTTTCCGTGGATAAAAAGCAACCTGACGACGTTCCAACGGTGTTGATATCGGTGCAAAAGCGATCCAAGGTGACGCTCTTAATGACCATCGGTTTGTCTGATTACAAAATGCCGGTTCCAGACTTGTATGCAGAACGGAGTTATACGGAGTTAGTCTTCTGTTTGCCAAGTCATTGGGATTTGGACGACATTTCCAATCAATGGGTTTATACCTGGATCCAGAAACTTGCGAAGCATGTGGTTGAAAAACAGACGTGGTTTGGACCGGGTCACACGATTCCGAACGGTAATCCAGTGTCGGCGATTTCTGAGCGTATGCAACAGAAATATTTGATTTTAACAGATCCGATTTATTTGAAGTCGGAATTGAGTCCGATTACGTTGGAGGATAAGACGGTTTATTTTTTAGCGATTTTACCCATTTTCGAGGATGAAATGGATTATAAAATGGGGAAAGGAACGTTTAAATTGTTACAGAAAATCGAAGGAAAGGGAATCTCAGAAATGTTGGATGATTACCGAATGAGTTCTTTAAAATCGAAATGGCGTATTTTTGGAAAGTAGCTTATCTACCGAACTGTCTTAAATGATGGTCGGTATGTTTGTAGGCGAATTTACCAATTTGATCGTCCGTCATTTTACCAAAAAAATCATGTACAAACGGGGGATTGGAAAACGATGCATAGGATGCAATTCGGTCGATCTATTGTTGTTTGCTGGCTTCTAAGTCGCCACTTTTTTCACGTACGACGAATGGTTCTGAAGTGGGAATGTTTTTAGCGAGCGGTTTTTCATTTTTTAGTGTTCTGTGGAGCATCCATTTTCCAAGTAGAATTCCAAGAATGGATTGTTTATATTCAAATTCGCCATTGCCTCGAATCCATCGTTCCCAATATTCGCAGTGTTTAATCATTTGATATACATTCATTTTACCCAAGTTGGATTTTCATTTCCTGTTATTGATTGAATTCGAATAATTAGCTCGTTTCGATCAATTGGATTCAGTACACTTTTCACGTTCAAAAATTTAGAGATAAAAAAAGGCTGAGAATTTTATTCCCAGCCTTTCGCTTATTTTAGAGTGTATTCTTATTTAGTAACTGTAAACTCGCAACGACGGTTGATCGCTTGTCCCATCACAGTTGAGTTGTCTCCTTTTGGAACAGAATCTCCAAAGAACTCAATTGTAATGCGGTCTTCACTTACACCTTTACTTACAAGGTATTTTTTAACCGCTTTCGCTCTGTTTTCAGAAAGTGGATTGTTGAATGCTTTGTCACCTCGTGAGTCAGCGTGTCCAGAAACTTTTAATTTCACAGCAGGATCAGCAATCATTTCTTTTGCCATTTCATCCAAGTTTGCTTTGTAGTTTTTTCTCAAAACATATTCTGCTGTTTGGAATTGTGCATCGATTTTAGCTAAATCAAGTAATTTTTGTGAGATTACTGGTACAACAACTACTTTCTCTGGGCAACCTCTATTTTCTTTCGTACCTGCTTCTGTAGGGCAATCATCTTCATTGTCTGGAACGCTATCTCCGTCTGTATCTGGACATCCTTTCATTGCTTTTGTACCTTTTACTTCAGGACATTTGTCGTCTTTGTCTGCAACTCCATCACCGTCTGTATCTGGGCATCCGTTTGTTTCAGCAGGGCCAGCCAATTCCGGGCAATCATCGTCTTTGTCTGCAATTCCGTCTTTGTCTTTGTCTGGACATCCTTTCGTTGCTTTTTCACCAGCTACTTCTGGACATTCGTCTTGGTAATCTGCGATACCGTCTTTGTCTGTATCCAATGGACATCCGTATGCGTCTACTTTTACACCTGCTGGTGTGTCAGGACACTTATCGTTGGCGTCAGTTACACCGTCACCGTCTGTATCTTTTGCTTTCCCGAAGTTGTAAACGATTCCAGCACTGTGAATCATATATTGGTCATTGAAAACCAATGAAACACCATCCCGTCTGTCGCTCGACAAGTTTGTTAACATCGTGTTGAAGTTCAAACCGATATTCTGCGTCAATTTCACTGTAAATCCAGCACCTAAGTTTTTTGCTAAATCTGTTCCTTCGACAACGTACTGATTTGTATCACTCGTTTGGTTTTTGAACATTGCAAAACCAAGACCTCCAAAAATGTATGGTTGAAAACGAGCGTCTTCTTTCAACATACGTCCGTTGTTGAATTTGAATCTCAATTGTAAATTTCCTTGCGTTAAATCAGCACGAAACCCTCCCATTTGTGGGAAATGGTGACCAATACTACCTTTTGATAATTCCAACGCCAAATTGAAATATGCGTTTAGGTTGTATGCAGCAGATAGTCCAAATTGCGCGCGGTAAGCCTTATCTGTATTAAACCAATTTCTGTCTACTTCACCATTGTAATCAACGATTCCAGTGTGTAAACCTAAACTGAATTTTTGGTCTTTCGTTTGAGCATTTAAAACATTCATTCCTAAAACGAATGCGGTAATACTAAGTAACAGTTTTTTCATTTTATTTTTTTTTGATGGCCGAACAAATACCAGTGACAATAATTGGTACTAAAACAAACCATTTTAGACCTAAATTACTGTGTAAAATGTGTTAGTAATTTTTTGACAACCACAAAGGTAGATAAAAATCCAATTCTTCAAACATTTTAATCGACTAAATTTCAATTTGCATGAAAATAAAAAGGGCATTCATCGATATATTACCCAAATTTTACGCCAGTGTTTCTTTACTTTAAAGGAAACGACGATTCTCTGTTTTGTCCATTTGCAGCGAAGTTCTTAACTCGTTCTGGGATGACTCAAATTTTTCCGCCAACTACAAATGCTTTTTTTCCTACGAAGTCTGTTCCTGTTTGTATATCAACGGCTTTGAAAACGAGAACGTATGTACCGATGTTCACTTTTTGATTTTGGTCATTCAACCC
>SSGT01000003.1 GCA_008017065.1 Crocinitomicaceae bacterium | reverse complement strand
TGGCTGGATTGTGCGATGTAGAGATTCGAGCTCCGTACTCCAACTTTGCCGATCGAGCACAGGAAATTCACATCAAAGTGATTCACAGTTTAATTGACTTTATTGAATGTAACTTGAAATAATACGGCGGTTTACAGATTGGCGAAGTGGAGGAAATCGAAGTACTAATCTTCAATTTTGTACAAAAGTTGAACAGGAGAACTACCTTTGAATTTAGCACTAAACCTACCATTTTGCCAAACTGTTGCTATGTTCCGTATTTATTTTTCAGTTTGTCAATATTAAATGTTTTAGTTCCATAATGTGCTTGTCGATGGCAATTTGGGCAAAGCGCAACAGCATTTTCAACCGTGTCATCTCCATTGTTAGATAAATGAATTATGTGGTGAACTTCTAAAAATCCATCACCGTCAATATCTTTTATAAACGGTGCTGGTTTTTCACAATATTCACAAATTCCATTTGCTCTTTGTAAAACTTCAGCTACAACGTCTGCATTTCGTAGAAATATTTTTGTTTGCGTTATTGCTGTTATAGGTTTTTTGTTTGCTATTTTAAGTCGCTCTTGTCTTTTCTGTTTGTTGTCATTTATTGATGTTTTAATTTCCTTTTCAAAAATTTGGTCAAGCATGTTTTGGTCAAACGTTAGTTGTTGTCCATCATAAATGTCTTTAACTAAATATTTACCATTAAGCCAATCTCTCCTTTCACTTCTTATACTTACCGAACTATTTACTTTCAATGATGCAAGTCTGTAATGTTGCCAAATATTTTCGTTAGAAACTAAAGATTTGATATTGTCAAAATCAGTTGTAATCCAATAAAGATTTAATCCGCTTGGCTTTGATGTCCTAACAATTCTTGTATTAAAACCTGTTTCTTCGCCAATGTCTTTGTCAACAATAATTTCAATAGTTCTGTCAAAAATGCCAATTAAGTAAATACGACCAAACATTATGCTTAAACTTACTTTCGTTGCAGGAAAGCCGAACCAACTTTTGTCTGGAAGCATAGTATTGTCCATTGCAATACTAAACAACGAAACAATGTCGTCGCGATGTTGTCGATACGAGGTTCTTTTAGAAATCCATTGGTCAATTATTTCTGTCGTTTTGTTCATTGCTGTGTTGTACTAATATTACACATAACGGTTCTCAACTAGAAGACGCGGGCTTCTTCGATCTGGTTATTCAGCCCGTGGCTTTTAGTTGATGTTATAGCCATTTCAATTAAGTTCTTTAATTATCTCATCGAGAAGAACTTTGATTCGTTCAGCAACCTTTACATCTTCAATATTACTCGAAAACCAACTTCCATCAATTGAAACCTCATAATAATATTTAAAACCATATGCGCGAGCAGCTTCTCGGTCCACTTTTATTTTTTCAATTATTACAGTGGTTTTATCAAGGTCAAATCTTGCATCATGAGATTCACCGTCATAAACAAAGGTTGTTTTAATCAATGTTTTATTTTCAACTTTATTCTTATATCCACTTACTCCAGAATTCATATCTGGAATGTGAGTACTCATATAATTGTCAAGTGTATTTATCAAAGAGTCTAATTTATCGTTCCGTTGGGCCATGCAAATGGTTGTCAAGGTCATGAATAATGCGAGACAAAAAAAATGTTTCAGATTCATATTATTATCTTTTGGTTTGAGTGTTTGTTTCATTGGCTATAACTACAAAATAAGCGCTACATTTAGGAGTCAAACTCTTTGATGTTGTCTAAAATCAGTTTATTATCCATGATCCACAACAACAAACTGTTGTTGCGGGCATCCAAATTGAGTTTTTTACAAATCCGCGAACGGTAATTTTCAACGGATTTGACCGAAACGAAAAGCAAATTGGCAATCTCCTTACTCGAATATTTTTGGCTTACTAATTTCAAGGTTTTCAGTTCGGTTTGCGTCAACGAACCGATCAACTCAGTCACCTGATGCTTCGTTTTGTTCTGATTCACCAATTCTCCCGCTTGTTCACGCACAACTTTCGCCAGATACGTTTTTCCGTCCATCACCGTTTGGATACAATCCACCAATTCCTCCGATGTATTGTCTTTCACCAAATATCCTTTTGCGCCGTTGAAAAACGCCAATTTCATCATTTCGATGTCTTTGTACATCGTTAGCACGATGATTTTGGACGACAATCCTTGTTTGGTAACGAGTTCACACACTTCTAATCCGTTCTTGACGGGCATGTCGATATCTACGATAATAATATCGGGTACTGCGCTTTGAACAAATTCGATTACTTCGCCCCCATTTTCAAATTGATCGATTGAAATTTTCTCAAATGACTTCTCTAACAAAAATTTTAATCCACTCCTAAAAATCGGATGATCGTCGGCGATTACAACATGCATTTTTTCTTTGTTCAGATTCATGATTAAAACTTTAATGACAATTTAAACCCACCATTTCCAGTGTAAAAATGCGTTTTACCGTTGAGTTTGTTTCCACGCTCTTTGATGGTCATCATTCCAATTCCATCGTTCAAATCGCCTTGTTCTTTGATACCGGTTCCATTGTCTTGATACATCAATTCAAAACCATTGTCCTGTTTGAGGACGGAGACTTTGAGCGCCGTAGCGTTGGCATGTTTGATCGTGTTGTTGATACACTCTTGTACAATTCTAAAAATCTGTGTCTTTGTATCCAACGGAAGCGATTCAATTTCAGCGAAAAGATCCAAACTACATACAATATTTGTGCTCTCTTGTGTGCGTTCAAGCAACGCTGCGAGTGATCGATTCAACCCAATTTTTTCCAACGACGAAGGATGTAAATGATGTGAAATTTTACGGGTTTGATTGATTACTTCGCCCAATTCCCCTTCCAAACCATCAACAGAATGGATTCTCCCTGTATTAAACATGTTGATTTTCGATTTAATAACCGAAAGTGATTGCCCGATGTCGTCGTGTAAATCTTTCGAAATTCGACCTCGCTCTTCGTCGATATTTTCGATCAATTTTTGAGTGAACAAAATTTGTTCTTTCCTACGAATTCTAACCGAGCGCACGTATACAAAACCGACTGCAAATACAATCACGAAAATCGAAATGATTAACGTCATCCGAAAACGTGTTCGTTTCAATTCATTCTCCTTTTGGAGCAACGAATTACGGCTTTTCAAATTTTCATTTTCTGCTTCTACGCGCTCTTTGCCATACACGACCTGCAATTCTGCGAGTTTATCGGAGTTCGAAATTTCAGACAAACTATCATTCATACTGTGAAATTTCTGGGTGTACTCCAACGCTTTTTTGTAGTTTCCTTCCTTTTCATAGATGTTTGATAACACATCGAAAGTCGCCGTGTAGTTGAACGAACTTGGATTCCGTTTATGAATACTCAACACCGAATCAACTGCTGTGTATGCTGCTTTCAAATTCCCCAATTTGATCTCAATCATTCCGCGCAACAAGTAGGATTTTCCCAGAAACTCATACTCTTGAAACCTGGAAAACAATATAATTGCAGAATCGGTATACGTGAGTGCTTTTTCGGATTCATTGTTTTCGTGCAACGAACTTGCAAGATTGATGTAGGCCACCGCTGTTGCAGTTGGAAATCCCAAGCGTCGGGCATTCTGGAGTGTTTCCGTGTAGTGTTTGATCGACTCCGGAAAATTGCGCAATGTTTGATTGACCAATCCTAAATTCGAATGCAAATTGATTGCAAGTCGGGATTCTTCCGCGCTAACTGCAAGTTTGAGCGCCTTTTCAAAATCTTTTTTAGCCTCTTCCCGTTGTTTGTTTTCCAATTTGATCAAACCGATATTATTCAAAATGATCGCTTGGTGGTATTTCAGTTTGTTCTTCTCAGCCACTTTCAACGCACTCAAATAGTACTTCATGGATTCGTCATGAATCAAGCGCCCTTCGAAGATTATACCCAATCCGTTATATGCTTCGATTATATTCTCTGTAAAGCCGTACTTTTTGGCTTCAACAAGCAAGGTGTTAAATCGTTTTTCTGCACTCAATACATCGGTGGCTTGCAATAAAAATGCAAGACGAATCTCTGTTGAATTTTCGAGTTTTTTATCCTTTCCTCGCTTTGCGATCTCCAGTGTTTTCTTGTAATACGAATCGGCTTTTGGATAATTTCTCGAGAAAAAGTAGAAATTTCCGTAGTATTGATAAATGAGTCCTTCTTCGCTCAATGAATTCATTTTACGGGCCAGCGAAATCGCCTTCGCACCATTTTTAAACACGGCTACCGAATCATAATAGGTGCTTTGTCGGATTTTTTTCTTCAAAACTTCCAACTCTTCGTTCTTCCTTTCTTGTGCAAAAGAATAGCTAAAACAAGCAATTAAAAGTACTAAAAACGTATAAGATAACTTCATTTATCAGCAATTATAAAGGACAAATCCTAGACATGTTGGGTGAACATTTCGTCAAAATTCACTGTCTAAAGATATCAATAATGACTGATGAAGTCTGTTTTGGTGGCTCTTTATCGCAACTTTTTATGGTAAATGGTCACTTTTTCGTTTTTCTGGCAAAAATCGAGGTTAAACGAAATGCAAAAGACAGATCGAAAAAAAACGAAACTGTGGAACGAGTCACCTATCGATCCCAAAAAAAAGTCTATCTTTGCAACTTATTTCAGTACGCAAAAGATTCAAATTCAACACACAAAACGATTTTTTTCATCGATGTGTGAAGTTGGTCTAGATCGTCGAAATTTTAAATTGTTATACGCAAGTACATCCATTGGCAATGTTGAAACGCATAAATCGTTTGTTTTCAAAAATCTTAAATCCTCCCAAGTTTGATTTTCAAGACTTTCACGAAGAAGCAGGCTACATTTTAACGTACCGAATGAACTTGTTTTTGGGAGTTACATTGCTCATTTTGGGCATTTTACTTTTCGTGCTCTACGGTCCTCTGTTTAGTTTGATGAGTTTTATCTGCTTTCTTTCGATCGCGTTCTTCTTCGTTCGCATGCGGAAAACGGGAAAGCACAAAGATGCAGCGCTGTACATTAATTTGCTCGGAGCGGTATTTTGCTTAATAACCTTATACGGAATTCAATCTCAACCGCATTTGATCGACGGATTGTGGATGATTATCAATATCTTCTACACCTTTTTAACGGTCAGTAAAAACTGGGGGATTTTCATTTCTTGTTTGCACGGATTTGCTCTTTCAGGATTTTACCTCTTCTTCTTTGAAACGCAAATCGAACTGATTCAACAACTCAACGAGGGACAAATTATTTCGGTAGGAATCAACGTATTTCTTTGCTTTATGATCATTCTGTATTTGAGTTGGCAAAATATTAAAACGAATAAAAATGCGAAAGTTAAACTAGAAGAAGCACAAGAAACGCTTCAAAACCAATACGACATTATTCTCAAGCAAAACGAAGAAAAAACGATGATGCTGAAAGAAATTCATCACCGTGTCAAAAATAACCTGCAAGTAATCACCAGTTTGCTTCGACTACAATCCCGAGAATTAGAGCATGTAGAAGCAATTTCCAAATTCAAAGAGACAATCAATCGGGTCATCGCCATGTCGCTGATCCATGAAAAAATGTATCAATCCGAAGAATTGGCAAAGATCGACATGGAAGAATATTTCAAAAGTTTGGCACGTGATTTAATGAGCTCGTACCACATTGGCTATCCGATCGACATCCAAATTCAATGCAGTATAGAAACGCTCGGAATGCGTCCGATTGTGCCATTGGCCTTGATTTTCAACGAGCTTTTTTCCAACTCCCTGAAATATGCCTTTGCAAACAATAAAGAAGCCAAAATCGAGATTTCACTTCATCAGCAAACAAAAAATGAATTTCAGTTGATCTATCAAAACAACGGTACGTGGAAAAAACCTTCGCGCCCAGACTCGTTTGGGTTGGAGCTAATCAAAACATTGACGGAGCAGTTGGAAGGAAAATTGACATTCACACAAACACCGCAAACACGCTACGAATTTCAATTCCTCGATCTCGACAATTGAAACGCGTCGTTTATTTGCGCCACTTGTCCAAATTGGTCGTAAGCGTCAGCATGTTGTTGTAACCCGCGACTGAAAAAATAGCCAATCCGTAATCCAAACTAAAACGCTTGAAATACATCCCCAAGCCAAATGAAAATCCCGCTAAACCAGGTCTCGTAGCGACACGCATCTCTTGTCTCCGATGGTAATCAAACGCCGCACGTACATGTACGTTTTTTGAAATCAAAATTTCGGCTTGATACGTAAAATGATGTGCTAATTTTTTCCCAAATCCGGGAAGCTTCACGGCAACAGTGTCACCCGTCAATGGATCAACAGTTGGCTTCAGATTGGGATCCACATACGTCAAATCCCATTGGTTTAAGTGGTGCATCAACAACGTAAACCGAAAGGGCGCATGCTTCAATTTGTGAGCAACTGCCAACTGAAACTCGGTGGGTAAACTCCCTCGATTGTTGGATGTATAGCTTTTAAATTGGTACCCTGCATTTTTAACCAACGCTGTAACCAATAAATTAGCCCTTTCCAATTCGTATGTTCCCGCCAAATCAACCGACGCACCAAACGCGTTATAACTTTCCAATTGTGAATAGATGAAGTTGACATTTGCACCTACACTGATTTGCGGATTCAACTGCTTCCCAAGCCCTGCGCCAACAATAAACTCTGCGGGTGAAAATTCTCCGAGCGAAGTTCCGTTTTCATCTCTGCGTTCTTGTTTTCCGTAGTTTACATAGCGAATTGACGCTCCACCAGCGAGATCATTCTTGAATTTGCGCGCATAGTTTACCATTCCGTAATTGATACCACTCGCCAAAAATGCTTGGTTAAATCCCAATTGTTGATGCATTTTTGCATTGTACAGCGATGGATTGGCGATGGCTAAATTCAAATCTTGATCTTTGACCGAAATAAAATCGGTTCCAAGGGCAGCCGCACGTGCACTGAATGGCAAATCCAACAATGCAAACGTCGTATTTCCACCCGTTTGTGCTTCCAAATTAAGTGCAAAAAAAATGCAGATGATAAGTACAGAAAATCTCATATAGTTCACTAAAACGTTAAAAATAAAAGAATATTTCAGAGGAGTAGATAAAATTAATCAAACGCGTTTGCCGATTTCGATTGCCTCCAACCCCATAATTTTGTCGCCATCGATCGAAAAACGCAACAAGGTTTTTACTTGGTGAAATCCTTTGTAGCCACATGCCCCCGGATTCATCCACAACATGTTGTACCGCGGATCCATTTTCACCAACAAAATGTGTGAATGTCCACACACAAACAATTTGGGTGACTTTTCTTCCAACGCCTCAAAAGCTGGCTTCGCATATTTACCTGGTTTTCCACCAATGTGCGTAATCAATACATCCACGTCTTCGCACCTAAACCGATTAAACTCGGGCAATTCCATCCGAATTTGATGGTCGTCGATATTTCCATAAACACCCCGAAAGGGTTTAAACGCTCGGAGTTTTTCGATGACTTCCAACGATCCAACGTCACCCGCATGCCATATTTCATCTACTTCGCTGAAATATTCATAAATTTTGGGATCAACAAAACCATGTGTGTCTGACAATAAACCAATTTTCGTCATGTGTTTTTATCCATTTCTGCTTCAAAAATACGCGTAAAATAGAGAACAACAGCCAAACTTTTCGTTGGAAGGAGGTATTCTTGTGTGAAAAAACTTACATTTGCTTGGATAGAAAAGCACATGGATAAACAACGGTTGGATAACTGGCTAAACAGCAGGAAAAAGCGCAAAAATTCGATGCGTCCTGAACTACTATTTGACGGAATTCGATCTGGAAACATTGCTTCGCTCGCTGCTGGCATCACCTTGCTCGAAAGTTCGACTCCCGAAGATCACCTTGTTGCCAAATCCTTGTTGTCGCTCTGCTTGCCCTTTTCAGGTAAATCCATTCGCATCGGTATTACCGGCGTTCCGGGAGTTGGAAAAAGTACGTTTATCGAATCCTTTGGTTTGCACCTCACAGCACAGGGAAAAAAACTCGCGGTGTTGGCGATTGATCCAAGCAGTGGAAAAAGTGGCGGCAGTATTTTGGGGGATAAAACAAGAATGAATGACTTGTCGATGGATCCAAACGCGTTTATTCGTCCCTCTCCTGCTGGAACTTCGCTCGGTGGCGTTGCTCGAAAAACACGTGAAAGTATTCTATTGTGTGAAGCGGCCGGTTTCGACGTGATTCTGATCGAAACCGTTGGTGTTGGACAATCGGAAACAGCTGTTCATTCGATGGTTGATTTCTTTTTACTGTTGATGCTTGCTGGTGCTGGCGATGAATTGCAAGGAATTAAACGCGGAATTATGGAAATGGCAGACGCCCTTGTGATCACGAAAGCTGACGGCGAAAACGTCCGAAAAGCAAATGCGGCACGGCAGGAGTATCAAAATGCGTTGCATCTTTTTCCATCCAATCCAAACGGTTGGAATCCGAAAGTATTGACTTGTAGTGCCATTCAAAATCAAAGTATTGAAACGGTCAGTCAACTGATTGATCAATTCGTGTCGCACACAAAATCCAACCACTCCTTTGAATTCAGACGCCACAAACAAGACAAATACTGGATGCACGAATCGTTGAAAGAATTGATACTAAACGAGTTCTTTGCCAACGAAACCAACCAACGGGCGATCGAAGCATTTGAAAAACAAGTCGTAAATGGAGAAATTTCTTCGTTTGCTGCTGCAGATATATTATACAAGCAATTTAAAAACACAATCCGTGGAGAACATTGAATTTAAAATTACGGGCGAATACATCGAGTTGATTCAACTGCTGAAAGCAACTGGACTCGCTTCAACGGGCGGACATGCAAAAATGATTGTAGACGAAGAAATGGTTTACCGCAATGACGAACTCGAAACGCGGAAACGTGCCAAAATTCTTCCGGGAGAAACCATCGTTGTGGGAGATGTTAGCATTCAACTGACGTAATCATTCGAAGCGGATTAACGCTTCTTTTTACTTTGCTTTTGTCCACGTGTTTTCGGTTTTCCGTACTTCGCATGCATTTTTTCTTTCAAGCGAATTTTGTTGTTCACCTTCTTGTTCTTGTCTTTCTTCTCATGAAAAGCAGCTCCAACATTATCGCGCTTCGGCAATTTGATTTGCACATTTGGCATCACCACTTTCGGAATTTCATCGTCGGTCAATTCCGTTGAAATTTCGAGTCCTTCTGGAAGATCTAGCAG
>SSGT01000071.1 GCA_008017065.1 Crocinitomicaceae bacterium | reverse complement strand
TCCATGACTTCGAGTTGAGTTGACTGAAATTTAACTGTAAATGTAGTTTTTTTTCTCGTTTGTCACCCTCCTCAATCGAAGTCTTCATGTCCTAGTATCTCATATCTTAACGTCATAACATCCTAACATCCTAACATCTTAATATCCTAAAATCCTAACATCTTAACATCCTAAATATCCCAACACCCCAATGTCCAAAAAAATCCTAACTTCGCTTTATGAATGTTTTCTTGACTTTTGATTATGAATTGTTTTTTGGATCGGCTACAGGTACCGTTCAAAAATGCATGATTGAGCCCACAAACCGCTTGTTGGATTTGTCGAGGAAATACAATGCTCCGATGACTTTTTTTGTGGATGTGGGCTATTTAATCGCACTCGAGCGGCAGATGGAAACACATTCGATCTTGAAAATGGATTACGACCTCGTCATCGATCAAATTCAGGAGATGATTGTAGCGGGCTCCGATGTACAATTGCACATTCATCCCCATTGGGAAAAGTCTAGTTTCGATGGGAAGCAATGGAATATAGTGACAAAAAACGCATACAAGTTGGCGGATTTTAGTGCTGAAGAACGTGAGCGCATCATTCGAACTTACAAAGCCAAACTCGATGCAATTATCGGACGTAAAACCCACACTTTTCGCGCTGGAGGTTGGTGCATTCAACCTTTTGATCAGCTGGAGAAACTGTTTCAAGAACTCGAAATCCGCTATGATTCAAGTGTTTTTCCTGGCGGGCGGATGGAAGCAGGGGAGTATGCGTTTGATTTTAGAAATGCTCCCACGAACGATAAATACCGGTTTCAATCGGATGTTTGTAAGGAAGAACCAACTGGATTTTTTACGGAATTCCCGATTGCGTCGTTTCGCTATTCTCCACTTTTTTATTGGCGGTTGTATCTTTGGGGCCGATTGAATCCCGTCAGTCACAAAATGCTTGGCGATGGAATTTTCATGGCACAGCCGGGTAGAAAAAAACAGGTATTGACACATTTTACGTGGAATCACGCGAGTACGGATGGTTTTTATGCCACCAAATTGCATAAAATCACGAAAACTGCGTTCAAGCAAAAAACAAAAAATGTGGTCATTATCGGACATCCTAAAAGTTGCACCTTGTATTCGTTGAAATTGGTGGAGCGCTATTTAAAAGCGTTTTCTGAATTGTGTTGTTTCACTACGTTTAACAGGCTGCCATGAATTATATCGAACACAGTGATTTAGTCATCGACCAATGGAATCAATTGGTGGAAGAAAAGCAGGCAGAGATCTTTTCGTACAGTTGGTACCTGGATGCTTGCACGGATCATTGGGCTGTATTGGTTGATGATGCGTTTGAAAATGGTATTGCAATTGGCTACGTGACGAAACTAGGACAACGCTTGATTTCCCCACCCATTTTCGTGCGTAACTTGGATTTTATCGGTGAAGATTTGAACTTTCGAAAAAAAGCGTTGGACTACATCATGCAGCATTTTCAGTTTGGACACCTGCAGTCGGTTCAAGAATGGCCGTTGCAGTCACAAAAACAACGAGTTTTTCAGCAGGTGGAAGACGATGTTGCGTTGGGGAGTCAAGCCAAACGAATGATACAAAAAGCGCGTAAATTGGGGTTTGAAATTGTAGTTACGGAGGATTGGAAATCGGTGCTAGCGATCATTCGCGAAGAGTTGAGTGCCAAAATCAGTGAGTTCACTTCCGAAAATTTGAGTCGATTACATAATCTAGTTTCGAATTTGGCGTTGAATCAACGTTTGACGTGCTTTGGAATTTTCAGCGATGGAAAGTTGGAAGGCGGTATGTTTTTTATGGAAACAAATACGAAGCGCATGTACCTGAAAGGCGCAGCACGCAAGTTGACCCGCGATTCGGGTGGTATGTATTTGTGTATGCACCACGCAATTCAGGAAGCGATTCAAGCGCAGAAAAAATTTGATTTTGGTGGTTCTGAAGTGGAAGGAGTTCGCCGATTTAATCAAAATTTAGGTGGAATCGATCAGCATTATTACATTTACGACTGGAATAAAACCCCGTTTTGGTTTAAATGGTCAAAACAGCTCTATCAACAATGGAAAAAAAAGTAATTCTCATCACGGGAGCATCTGGCGCCCTCGGAAAACAAATTGCCGCGTATTTAGAAAGTCAAGGTCATGCGCTCATTCTGCATTATTTTCAGCATCCAATTCGGTCGGAGAATCCAAACGTGATGACGATTGCCTGTGATCTAAGAATCCCTTCCGAAATGGAAGAAATGATTAACCAAGTTATTTTGCGGTTCGGGCGAATTGACGTGCTGATTAACAATGCGGGGATTTCCAAGAGCAATGTCGCATGGAAAACAACTGCTGAGGCGTGGCGACAAACGATGCAAATCAATTTAGATGCACCCTTTTTTCTTTCGCAAGCGGTTATTCCGTCGATGCGTGCACATGCGTTTGGGAGAATCATCAACATCACCTCGGTTGTAGCACAAACGGGTTTTGTAGGAACATCCGCTTACGCGGCTTCGAAAGCGGGGTTGATCGGTTTGACCAAAACACTTTCGAAAGAGGTAGCCAAGTTTCACATTGCGGTGAATGCCATTGCATTGGGGTATTTCAATACCGGAATGATTGAAGATGTGCCCGCCGAAGTGCAAACCAAACTGTTGGAGCAGGTGCCGGTGAATCAATTGGGAGATCCACTGTTGTTGGCCAAAATGATTGATTTTTTAATCTCTCCAGAAGCCGATTTTATCACGGGACAAACGCTGAATTTAAACGGCGGACTATACAGTTAAGCCCGTTGAAATCGGAGTTGCGTGCATGAGGTCTGAGATTACCACTTAAATTTCTATATTTGTCTATGATTTTTTCTCAAGCAAATACACCCCGATGGGTGATCAGTTTCGTTGATTTATTAATCAGTCTCTTTTCGTTGGCTTTTGCGTATTTGATTCGTTTTGATTTGAAAGCAAACCAAGAATTGATTGCTACCGAATGGGATGTCTTGTACAAATCATTGCCGGTTTACATCGTCGTTAAACTTGTTGTTTTCAAACTTTTTCAGGTGGAAAAAGGATTGGTACGACATACCTCAACCGAAGATTTACAGCGCATTTTCTTTGCAGTTTCAACGTCGACAATCGTATTCATATTCGCTGGATTAGTGCGCTTTTACGAATTGGATGGCTTCTTTTTGTTTCCAAGTTCGGTTTTAATCATGGAATTTCTCATCAGTTTTTTCTTGATTATTGGACTTCGTTTTGCCATCAAATTGATTTATTTGGAATCTAAAAAAACGAAAGAAACCAAAGAACGCGTCTTGATTTATGGCGCAGGTGTTTCGGGTTTGATTACGAAACGAACGATCGAAAAAGACGCTAAAATTTCCTATCAAATTATTGGTTTTGTAGATGACAATAAAAAACTGAAAGGAAATCGCTTGGAGGGCGTGGCGATTTTTCACACCTCGCAGTTGCAAAATCTGATTAAATCAGAAGGTGTTACGACCTTAATTTTGGCGATTCAGAATCCCGATGAAGAAAAGCGGAAACACGTCGTTGAAGTATGTTTGAAGGAAAAAATTCACGTGCAACAAGTACCCAATCCACGAAGTTGGATCAACGGGGAATTTTCCGCAAAGCAAATCAATAAAATCAACATTGAAGATTTATTGGGTCGTAAGCCGATTCACTTGAATTCGGAAAAAATTGAAGCGGAATTGTGCGGTAAAGTGATTCTGGTGACTGGTGCTGCGGGATCGATAGGGAGTGGAATCGTGCGTCAGATTGCAGACTACAGACCAGCGGAAATCGTGTTGCTCGACCAAGCGGAATCACCGTTGTACGACCTGCAAAATGAATTGAAACACGATTTTCCAATGCTCAATTTTACGGTGGTGATTGGCGATATTCGAAATCGAGAGCGGATTCAACGCATTTTTGAGTTTACAAAGCCGAGTGTCGTTTTTCACGCTGCTGCTTACAAACACGTTCCGTTGATGGAAGAGAATCCTTCAGAAGCTGTGCTTACCAATGTCAATGGAACCAAAAATTTGGTGGATTTATCGTTGGAGTATGGAGTTCAGAAATTCGTCATGATCTCCACGGATAAAGCGGTGAATCCGACAAACGTGATGGGCGCTTCGAAGCGCATTGCAGAGATGTATGCGCAAAGTAAAAACGGAATTTCAACGAAGTTTATCACCACGCGCTTTGGAAACGTGCTGGGTTCCAACGGGTCGGTGATTCCACTTTTTAAACGTCAAATCGAGCAAGGTGGACCAATTACCGTGACCGATCCTAAAGTGACGCGGTTTTTCATGACGATTCCGGAAGCATGCCAATTGGTGCTCGAAGCGGCGAACATGGGAGAGGGCGGAGAGATTTTTGTCTTTGACATGGGAGAATCGGTGAAAATCATTGATTTGGCGGAAAAAATGATTCAGCTGAGTGGATTGGAACCGGGGAAAGACATCGCAATTCAAGTAACGGGGTTGCGACCAGGGGAAAAATTGTACGAGGAATTACTTTCCTCGGAAGAAAATACGTTGCCTACGTATCACCCAAAGATTTTGATCGCCAAGGTCAGACCTTCAAGTCCCGAAATATTGGCGCAAATTGATGTGTTAAATTCCCTCTTTGCGAGTCAAAATAACGAGCAAATTGTAGCCAAGATGAAAGAAATTGTTCCGGAGTTTATCAGCAACAATTCTGAATTTTCTAAACTAGACAAGGCATGAAGATACCACCTGCAAAAATGCAAGTTCGATTCAGGGATTGCGACATGATGGGACATGTGAACAATGCTGTTTACCTCAGTTATTTTGAAGAATCGCGAATCCACTATTTTAGTTATATCTTCGGAAATAATCGCGATTGGAGGAAAAACGGGGTTGTGCTGCGCAAAAATGAAATCGAATACATCAAGCCGGTATTGTTGAAGGATGCGCCTGAAATTTATGTGTATACCGAGCACATCGGTACCAAAAGTTTTACAATGGCATACGAATTGCTAGTCAACGGCGAGTTGTACACGACCGGTCGATCCGTGCTCGTTTGTTTTGATTCTACGCAAAACCAGACGTATGCGTTGACAGCGGAAATGAGGTCGGCTTTAGAAATATTGAAAAAGAAGTAAGATATGAAATACGCAATGATTGTCGGATTTTCGCTGTTGGTGAACAGTTTGTTTGCGCAAATTGAAGTTCCAAATGGTGCAGCGCAAAAGAAATGCTACGAAAAACGCGATGCCTTGAAAGGGAAGCGGTTTGTTGAATGGGAATGCGGGAAAATTGCAGGCGTGATCGATTGTAACGAGAAACTCGAGTACGACGAAGGAAGCAACACGCTTTTCTCGAAATCGTCGGGTTCACCATTTACGGGGAAATGCGAAACGTGTCACCAAAACGGGATTTTAGAGCGACGAATCAATTTTGTCAATGGCAAAGAAGACGGACCTGATTCAACCTATTATGAAACGGGTTGTTTGATGGTTGTTCGTAATCATATCGGTGGAAAAGAGAATGGAAAATGGGTGTTTTATTACGACAGTTCACAATACATCGCATGGGAAATGAACTATGCACTTGGCGAAAAAAATGGACCGCAAATTTTCATGGGACCCAAAGGCGACACAACGCTCGTTGAAACCTATAAAAACGGTGTATTGAACGGAAAAAAGAAAACGTTTTACGCCAAATCAAAGGTTGAAAAAGAAGTCAATTATTTGAATGGATTGTTTCATGGCGCGTTCATCATTTATAACAAAGAGGGAAAAGTCTTGCAATCGTTGAATTACAAACAAGGAAAAAAAGATGGAACGTGCACGTATTTTTACGACGACGGTACCTTGTTGCGCACAGAGAGTTGGTTGATGGACCAAAAGAACGGTGAATTTAAAACCTTGTTTTACAACGGAACAGTTCAAGTGATTGAAAACTATAAGAAAGGATTAAAAGAAGGTTGGTTTGAAGAGCGATTTCCGGATCAAAAGTTGAAGCGAAGAGCGTTGTACAAAAAAGATGTGTTGATTGAAGAACACGTTTA
The DNA here is from genome assembly GCA_008017065.1 of Crocinitomicaceae bacterium. Lineage (GTDB taxonomy): Bacteria > Bacteroidota > Bacteroidia > Flavobacteriales_D > Crocinitomicaceae > JAQVCM01. The sequence continues at coordinate 4,010 of SSGT01000071.1, read as the reverse complement.
CAACGATCAAGGAAAAGAAATCAGTACGTTTGGTGCAACAAGTAGCAAGGGAGCGGAAGACGATGAGATGCCTGCTCCAAAAACGAAAAAGCCAAAAAAGGAGAAAAAAGCTAAAAAAGGCGAAGCGAAAAAAGAATAGTTTCGCTTCGTGTTTTCGCGTTGGCGGCGAGTTACTTTTTGAAAACCACTTCGTCATAAGGTACACGAAATCGGGGACCCCAAATTCCTTCTTCTGTACCTTTACCCACTGCGATTATCATGTTGATTTCAGCACCGTGCGGAAGTGAAAGCGCTTTGCGTACACGGTTTTTATCAAATCCTTCCATTGGACAACTTTCAAATCCTTCTGCGGCAATCGAAAGCATAAACGTTTGCGCTGCTAGTGCACATGATTTGTGAACGGTCACCCGTTGATCGGATTTCCCTCCAAAACGCATGAATGGTTTTTTGAGTCCCATGAAAAAACAAATGCTTTTGCGAATCAATGTGAAAAAGCCGAAAATATCATTTCGATACAATAGCGGCATTAGCTTTTCATAGTATTGAAGTCCACCTTTCGAAAGGTCGTTGGGATTGTCTTGTGCAGCTTCGCGAATTTTGGATGCATTCCAAGCAGCGCGTTTTTTCCAAAAATCCTGACGCGTCACAAACACGACTAGTTCTTGAGCCGTTTTTGCGGCTGATTGGTCCAAGCATAAATGCGCAAAACGTTTTTTTCCTCTTCGGAGTGAATCCAATAAAATTCCCACAATTGCATGTTGCTGCTGTTGGGAGAAAGAATCGTTCGCTGCAAGCTCCGTTCCATCACTTCCGAAGGCACGGGCTGATTGGGGTCAAATTTTCGGTTAGATCTTCTTCGATCGATAATTTCTTGAAAAGCGTTCGGTAGCATTTTATGTAATTTGACAACGTTTATATCGTTAACATTTCACCTGAATGATTGTTTAGGATACATGTCGCAACAAATGGATTACTGTCGACCCAATTTACCCGATTTCCATGCTTGAATGAACGAAGCCCACGAATACGGATTGAATAAATTGTTGACGGGACTTTGCCCCATCGTGTATAATTTCGTGTTTTGTTGGTTTTGTTGCCAACTGTAAGTGAGCGAGCCGTCGGTAGACAATCGCCCAGCAGCAAAAGCTAAACTTTCACCCGACAATTGTTTTTGAGCCCGTCGCAATGCGTCGTCGTAGGGTTTCATTTCTACGAAAGCACGCGCAAAGTCAGCACGCGACGGCCATGGATAAACAGTGATTTCGGGAAGGTTTTCAGCGTCTTCGTACATCATGTGGATGATTGAATACCGATTTTCTTTCAAGGTGTCGGGTACGATAAACGATGAGGTTTTGTACCCGTAATAACTAAACATCAAGGTATCGCCAGGCAAAACAACCAGCGAGAAAAAACCGTAATAATCGGCAATTGTACCTCGTCTGCTTTGGCGGTTGAAAATCGTTGCAAATGGCATTTGGGTCAAGCTATCGCTGGAAACAATTACTCCCGAAAGTTGAACGAGCATCGAATCGTGTACGTTGGCACGTTCGCTCGGTGTTTCTTGTGCTCGAGCAGTTGAGCAAATCAATCCAAGCAAGCAAAATAGATAATATTTTTTTAGCATAAAATTCAAATTCAAAAATTGAAAACCCCGATGTGGCGTTTTTATTGTATCTCTCAAATATAAACGATTTTTCGGAATTCGATGTCATTTCGAAACAGATATCTCCATGCATTTTAATCTAATTTAACAGAAAAGAATCTCAATTGAAATTTTAATTCCGAATGCTATGATTTCTCCTGCATAATAACTAAATTTGCAAGAATTTATTTAAAAAATAGGTTCAAAAATGTCACTTTCAAATCTCAACGAAGTTAAAGAAGGACTCACCTTCGACGATGTACTTTTAGTACCAGCCTTTTCTCAAGTATTGCCACGAGACGTACAACTTAAGAGCAAATTCACCAAAAATATTCAGTTGAACACGCCTATTGTGTCGGCAGCGATGGACACGGTTACGGAGTCAAGTATGGCAATTGCGATGGCGCAGCAAGGAGGAATTGGAGTGATTCACAAAAACATGACGATTGCCGAACAAGCGTTGGAAGTTCGCAAAGTAAAGCGCTCTGAAAGTGGAATGATCTTGGATCCTTTGACGCTTTCGGAAGATGCATTGGTGCGCGATGCGTTGAATTTAATGAAAGAAAACAAAATCGGTGGTATTCCTGTTGTTGACGGAAACCGTATTTTGAAAGGGATCGTCACCAACCGTGATTTGCGCTTCGAAAAACAACTCGCACGACCAATCACGGAAGTGATGACACATAAAAATATCGTCACGACGCAAGACGGTACCGATCTTGCTGAAGCCGAAGGTATTTTGCAAGAAAATAAAATCGAAAAACTTCCCGTAGTAGATGCCAATAATAAATTGGTTGGTTTGATCACTTACAGAGATATTATTAAAGTCAAAACGCACCCCAATTCGTGCAAAGACAGTTTTGGACGTTTACGTGTCGCAGCTGCGGTGGGAGTGACTGAAGATACAATCGACCGCGTTACTGCTTTGGTGGACGCTGGTGTAGACGCGATTGTAATCGACACGGCACACGGACATACGGAAGGCGTTGTCGTGAAATTGAAAGAAGTGAAAGCAAAATATCCAAATTTGGATGTCGTGGTTGGGAATATCGCAACCGGTGCAGCAGCCAAATACTTGGTAGAAGCTGGTGCAGATGCGGTGAAAGTAGGAATCGGACCAGGGTCGATTTGTACAACACGCATCATTGCTGGTGTTGGAGTTCCGCAATTGACAGCAATCAACGATGTAGCAATGGCGTTGGAAGGTTCTGGTGTTCCTGTGATTGCAGATGGTGGAATCCGTTATACAGGCGATATTGTGAAGGCAATCGCAGCCGGCGCTGATTCAGTGATGGTTGGTTCGATGTTTGCCGGAGTGGAAGAATCACCCGGTGAAACGACGATCTTTGAAGGACGAAAATTCAAAGCGTACCGTGGAATGGGTTCGTTGGAAGCGATGCAAAAAGGCTCGAAAGACCGCTATTTCCAAGATGCCGAAGACGATATCAAGAAATTAGTGCCAGAGGGAATTTCTGGACGTGTTCCTTACAAAGGATTTTTGGTCGAAGTGGTGTATCAAATTATTGGAGGATTGCGTGCCGGAATGGGATATTGCGGTGCACCATCGATTGATAAATTGAAAGGCGCTGAATTTGTTCGAATCACCAATGCAGGTATGCGTGAATCACATCCACACGACGTAACGATTACGCGTGAAGCTCCAAATTACAGTTTAAAATAAATAATCGATTTTCCCGTTCGGTTGCTCGTCTTTGTTTTTTGGACGCTGAATCAAACTTGGTAACAAAAAATTAGCATTTAGTTCCGCTTAAAAATGTATTTTTGGGTGCGATAATTAACAATTAATTGAAAGAATGAAGAAAAATTTGCTCGTATTGATTGGTCTTGTAGGATCACTTAATTTATTTGCTCAAAAAGAACCGGAAGTTATGACCATCGACGGAAAACCGGTCACAAAATCAGAATTCCTTCAGATTTACTTGAAAAACAATACCGATCCGAAGTACGATAAAGTATCGTTGGACGAGTATATGACTCTGTTTACCAAATTCAAATTGAAAGTCGCGGAAGCGGAATCTTTGGGGTACGATACTTTGCCGAAATTGAAAAAAGAATTGGACGGTTACCGCAAAACATTATCAACGCCTTATTTGGTAGACAATGAAACCAACGATGCATTGATCAAACAAGCGTACGAACGTTCGAAAAAAGAAATTCGTGCTTCCCACATTTTGATCCGTTTGGACGAAAATGCATTGCCAGCCGACACCTTGAAAGCATACAACAAAGCGTTAGCATTGAAAAAACGAATCGAAGCTGGTGAAGATTTTGCCACAGTGGCGAAGTCGAAAGGTGGTTCGGAAGATCCATCTGCGCAAACAAATGGCGGTGATTTGGGTTATTTCAC
>SSGT01000084.1 GCA_008017065.1 Crocinitomicaceae bacterium | reverse complement strand
CTTGAATAATCTGTCGCTGCTTTGATTTGGTAACTGCGCGCCAAGGTTCGCCAATTTCTGCTGTTTGACGTGTTTTAACTTCAATGACAACTAATTTGTCGCCATCTTCAGCGATAATATCTGCTTCCCATTTTTTAAAGCGGACATTTTTATCGATGATTCTAAGTCCTTTGTTAATTAAAAAGCGTTCAGCCATTGACTCGCCAAACGCACCTAGTTCAGTATTGTTCATTGTAAAAGATATTAGTTAACCTAATTTAATAAAAAATATCCTTTCAAACAAGTGAACCGAGTTGTGTTTTGAATGTATTTCCTTTCATGCAAATACGTTTAGCAATCATAATTACTATTTTTCTATCCTACAAAATATGCGCACAAAACCGCGTACTATTTTACGGGAACACTTCTTCTATTTGCTACTTAAACGATTCAATTGACTTGACTTTTTGTACCCAATTTCCAGATTCCCTTGATAACTATGATGCACTGTTTATTTTTTCTTCAGCGGAGTCGATTCTCAATGAATGCAACTTGAAAGAAATTCAATCGTTTTTGGAAGCCGGGAAAGGAATTTACATTGGTTCTGAAAATTGGCCTTTGCAAGCAGAAAGCAAGCAATTAACGAAGCTGTTTTACGCGAAAGAGACATGGGGAAATTTTTCAACAACAGAAGCGACTACGAATGCAAAAAGTTTCATTGCAGATGAAAAAAAAATTGATGCCGGTAACAGTACAGTAGCATTTCCACTAGATTATCGCTTAAAAGTGGAAGCTTGGGTTGATGACGAACCACTAATTCTTTCAGGAAAATGGCTTAATGGTCGCGTTTTAATTGATGGAGGGTATTCTCGATTTTATTGTACAAACAATGAGCAACTAAATGCTGAATTGTTCAAGTCCTTTTTTGATTTCTTGTTGAACGATTAAATTTCGCCCATTAATTCAAGTGTTTCTTTAGCTGCGGCTTGTTCTGCCATTTTTTTGGAAGTTCCTGTTCCACGCCCATACGTTGTGTCGTTTATTGAAACCATAATTGAGTAATTCCAGACCCCACCAACATTGTCTTCTGATAAAACTAAGAACTCTAATTTTAGTCGTTTCTTTTGACTCCAAATGAACAGCTTTGATTTAAAATCAATTTCTTCTTCCAAAATTCTGTTTAAATCTACATATTTTCGAAAAATATGATGCTGAATACTTTTCTTAACAGCTTCATAACCACCATCCAAATAAATGGCACCCATGATTGCTTCAAAGGCATTTCCTTCGATAGTTGCAAGATTGATAGAACGACCTTTATGGTAGCGAATTACATTTCTAAGTTCCATCGTTTCAGCAATTTCACCTAATGTTTTTCTACTTACAACCTTCGATTTAATTTTTGTCAAATATCCTTCGTCTTCACTCGGGAAGCGTTGATATAAATATTCAGCAATAACGGCATCAAGAATTGCATCTCCTAAAAATTCGAGACGTTCGTTTGAACTATCATCAGTTGTATTACTTAATGATTTATGCGTGACAGCTTGAATAAAAAACGCAATATTTTTTGGGCGGTAACCAAACCGCTTTAAAATGAATCGAATTAATTCTAATTCACTTTCACTACGCTTCTTTGGAAATAATGAGAGTTTCAGGGGAACTAGCCATTAAATTTTTTCACGATAACGCTTGTGTTGTGACCACCAAAACCAAAGGTATTTGAAAGAGCAACATTCACAGTTCGTTTTTGAGCCTTATTAAAGGTAAAATTCAATTTGTTATCTAATTCTGGATCGTCCGTGAAATGGTTGATCGTTGGAGGAACGATGTCATGTTTTACGGACATGATACATGCGATTGCTTCAATAGCTCCTGCTGCACCAAGTAAGTGACCTGTCATCGATTTTGTTGAACTGATGTTTAAGTTATAAGCATGTTCGCCAAATACTTGTTGAATTGCTTTTACTTCTGCAACATCACCTAACGGAGTAGATGTACCGTGCACATTTACATAATCAATTGCACTTGGGTCAATGTTAGCATCTTCCAAAGCGGCAATCATTGTGTTTTTCGCTCCTAAGCCTTCTGGATGTGGCGCCGTCATGTGATAAGCATCACCAGACATTCCACCACCAATAACTTCAGCGTAAATTTTTGCACCACGCTTGATGGCGTGTTCGTATTCTTCAAGAATTAATGCACCAGCTCCTTCGCCTAAGACGAAACCATCGCGATCAACATCGAATGGACGAGAAGCTGTTTCAGGAGAATCATTACGTGTAGAAAGCGCTTTCAAAGCATTGAAACCACCCATTCCCATTTCATTCACCGCTGCTTCAGAACCACCAGTTACAAATGCATCAGCTTTGCCCAAACGAATAAGGTTGAATGCATCAATAATTGCGTTCGTTGAAGACGCACATGCAGAAACAGTTACGTAATTTGGTCCGCGAAGACCATATTTAATTGAAATATGACCAGCAGCGATATCTGCAATCATTTTAGGAATGAAAAACGGATTGAAACGAGGAGTACCATCACCAGAGAAGAAATTTTGAGCTTCATCTTGGAATGTTTTTAAACCACCGATTCCAGATCCCCAAATCACACCAACACGGTCAAGATTCGGATTAGATTCAAGCAAAGCAGAATCCGCCATGGCTTCCGATGCGGAAACCATAGCGTACTGCGAAAATTGATCTAATTTTCTTGCTTCTTTACGATCGATAAAATCTTCAGCATTGAAGTTTTTAACCTCGCAAGCAAAATGTGTTTTGAACAAAGAAGCATCGAATTGCTTGATTGGAGCAGCACCGCTTTTTCCATTTAGTAACGCATCCCAGTATTCACTTAATGTGTTTCCAATTGGGGTAAGTGCACCCATACCAGTAACAACGACTCTTTTTAATTCCATAGAAGAATTTCTTTGTTCAACAAATAACTATCTTTTCAATTAGTTAGCGTTCTCTTCGATATAAGAAACCGCATCACCTACTGTTTGGATGTTCTCAGCTTGATCATCTGGAATAGCGATATTGAATTCTTTTTCGAATTCCATAATCAATTCTACTGTATCTAAAGAGTCAGCTCCTAGATCATTTGTGAAGCTTGCTTCGTTAGTTACTTCGCTCTCTTCAACACCCAATTTATCTACGATAATTGCGATTACTTTTGACTTGATATCAGACATTTCTAATTTTTTTAATGATTAATTCAGCTTGCAAAGAAAGAATATATGCTTTAAAAAACAAAATTATTAATGACTTAATTCAAATCTAGTTTATTAAACCAGCTAATAATCAGTAGATTGTCATAGTTTTCATTCGTCTGGATTCCTGCAATTGCTAGCGTTATTCGCTTTTTTTTAGGTCGATCGTGTAGTTTTCGAGTCGGTTTTTTTACATTTCAGCCTAACTTTGTTGTAAATAACGAATCAACACAAGCGAAACAACATGATAAATTACAATCCCAAAAGCTGGATAACCTTGATTTTTTCGATTCACAAAAGTGATACCCTCCGTATTCTGTGGAAAGAGATAATTTCCATGGGAATTCTAACCTTGCTCGTTGCATATATCGAGATCAATTTTTTTCCAGATGCACTGTTTTTGGAAAAATTAGTGACAGTTTATCAATTAATTGGTTTCGTAATTTCCCTGTTGCTTGTATTTCGTACCAACACGGCGTATGATCGTTGGTGGGAAGGTCGCCGAAAATGGGGAGAATTGGTGAATGACACCCGAAACTTTGGGGTGAAATTGAATTCGATATTGACGGACGAAGCGGACAAAGCCTATTTTGGACGAATGATCTCAAATTTTACTTTTGCGATGAAAGAACATCTGCGTAGTGGTGTTATTTGGAACGAATTGAACTTAACCAGCGATGAGTTGCAGCTGCTCGAACGAAAAAACCATGTTCCTTTAGCAATTGTTGGGTTGATGTATGAGAAGCTGCACGTGTTGAAAACGAAGGGACTGATTTCAGAAGGTGAATACATGGCGTTGGACACAAACATCAATGCCTTTATGAACGCATGTGGAGCATGTGAACGCATCAAAAAAACACCAATTCCTTTTTCGTATAGTATTTTCTTGAAAAAGTTTATTTTTATTTACGTTGTTTCAATGCCGTTGGCGTTTGTGACTAGCTTCGGTTATTTTGCTGCTTTTATTGCAACATTCGTATTTTATGTTCTTGTCAGCATGGAAGTATTGGCGGAAGAAATTGAAAATCCATTCGGACACGATGATAACGATTTACCCACCGATCAGCTGGCTGAAAGTATTCAAAAAAACATGCGTGAAACGCTTAAATAGTTTTTTCTAAACAACTACACGGAGGATTTGACGTCACTTTGGCATATTAAATAATTACATTTTATCATGCAGTTTAAATTATTCGTTTCATTCGTTTTTATTAGTTTTCTAACTTTTTCTCAATCTTCTTCAAAGCGAGTACTTTTCATAGGAAACAGCTACACTTCCGTCAACAATTTACCGCAGATGCTTAGAAATGTAGCTTTATCGGTGAATGACACCGTAGATTTCGATGTCAACGCTCCTGGCGGTCAAACATTTCAAGGTCATTTCAACAATCCGATTTCCCTCAACAAGATCATGGCTGGCGGTTGGGATTTTGTGGTGTTACAAGAGCAAAGTCAATATCCTTCCTTTCCAACAAGTCAAGTGATGGCGGAAGTTTTTCCGTACGCAAGAAAACTAGACAGCATCGTTAATTTATACAACAGTTGTGCTGAAACCGTTTTTTACATGACGTGGGGTAGAAAAAATGGAGATGCTTCCAACTGTTCTTATTGGCCACCTGTTTGCACTTACAATGGAATGGACAGTTTGTTGAATTTGAGATACCAAATGATGGCATCACAAAATGACGCGATTGTTTCTCCAGTTGGTCAAGTTTGGAATTACATCCGCACAAATCATCCTGAGATTGAATTGTACCAAACAGATGAAAGTCATCCTTCTGTTGCAGGAACTTACTTGGCTGCTTGTACGTTTTATTCAACCGTTTTCAGAAAAGATCCAACGGCTGTGACTTTTTTTGCTGGTTTATCTTCAGTAGATGCAATCAAGATTCAAAATGCGGTTAAATTGCATGTGTTTGATAGTTTGGAAAAGTGGAATATTGGTTTGTATGATTTGAATGCAGATTTCGATTTTGAACTAAGTTCAGGTGGAGAGGTTGCGTTCTCAAACAGTTCTACGTCAACTGTCTCCGTGGTATGGGATTTTGGCGATGGTTCAACTTCTACGGAAATTAATCCAACGCATACATACGCTCAGTCAGGTGTTTACGAGGTTGTTTTGACCATTACGGAGTGTGGGAAAACTGCAACGATTACTAAAACCATCACGTTCACTCCACTTGGTATTGCAGAGATGAAAGCTACTTTGTGGAATGTATATCCTAATCCGGTAAATCAGTTTTTACAATTGGATAATCAACAATCAAATGCAACTTTCTTTTTGATTTATAACGCGATGGGTGAAATTGTACACGAAGGAAAATTAGTGACTGGAATCAATAAAATTTCTACAGAACATTTAGTTCAAGGAATTTATCATATCGAAATTCGTGATGCATCTAGTGTATTGGGAAGAAAGAAATTGGCGAAATTGGATTTTAAATTCTGATGCTAATTTAATTTGAAGGTTAACGTGAAAATCGTACCGTTTTTGGTGTTGAATTCGAAATGTCCGTCGAGTTGTTCGGCCAGCGCTTCAATTAAGGTCATTCCGAGCGACAAGTGATTGTGGTTGGGATTGTAGTCAAACCCAGGTCCGTTGTCTTGAATGAGCAATAAAACCTGATTTGCAATTTTTTTGATTTTGATTTCCAAAATTCCGCCGGTTTCATGAAATGCGTGCTTGACAGAATTGGTGATTAGTTCATTCAATATAAGTGCGCAAGGAATCGCTTTTTCGGAAGTCAATTCGAATGAATCGATCTCAACGTGTGTTTCGATTTTCTTGTGGCGGGGGAAAATGGTGTTTTCGAGGTCTTTTACCAAGTCTTCCAGGTAATCTTTCAGATCAATTTTGGTGAAATTGCCTTTTTCGTACAGTTTTTGATGTACTGCAGCCATGGAATGAACCCGGTTGGAGCAATCCATCAAAATGGTTTTAAGTCCTTCATTTTCTACATGATTTCGTTGAAGATTCAACATACTCGACACAATGGCTAAGTTATTTTTAGTTCGGTGATGAATCTCTGAAAGTAAAATGTTGCGGTCTTTCAAGGTTTCCTCAAGTAGCTGTTTTTGTTGCTGATTCACGATAATTTTGGAATCCAATGCGATGTTTTGTTGCGACTGTAAAATATTGTATTTCAAGACAATAATCACCGATAAGGCAAATGCAAAAAAGTAATTCAATTGGGTAAAGAGGGATTGCGGTCGAATAATTAGATCGTGGGATGGGTATTTTTCAATCAATAGAAAAGTGATACCGTGAATCAGAATGACACCGACGATCGAAGTGGTAAGCATCGATTTGTATTTTGGCAAGGGGTGTAAAAACGAGATGCTTGCAAACAAGGGAAAAAGGAATAGATAAGTGCCATAATTGAATTCAAACAAGGCATTTACTAAGCACAAATTGAAGTTCAGTACGAGTAAAAAAATCGCTGTAGCAATTTTGAAATTCCCAAATGAATTGAACACCAATACCAAAAAAAGCATCGTACAGGTCATAAACATCAATAGCCCGTAGTGCCATTCGGGGGTTTTGATACAGAAAACAGCGATGGCAAGCAGGGGCAAAATCCAAACCAATGCGAGGAAATTCATTCCCCGGATACGCCGCGAAGTTTGTGGACTCGATGATTCAGAAACTCCTAAATTGACTAGAAGTTGATAGAAGTAATTGATTCCATTTCCGCGGACAAAGTTCATTTCTTTAATTTCTCGTATCGTTTGATGTCAATTTCTGGATGTAAATCAGAACCAGTTTCCAAAGATGCAACAAATTCTTGAGACAACAAAGGAGCCATCATGTATCCTTTGGCACCTAAACCGTTAAAAATCTTTAATTTGTGAAATTGAGGGTGAGTTCCGATCAGTGGACGACGGTCTAAAACAGTGGGTCGAATTCCAGCTTGATGGTTCACAACATGGAAAGCTCCGGAGACTAAACTCTGCGCTTGTTCAATCAGCGTTTTTTTGGCTTCTTCTGTCAAATCAAGTGTTGCAGTCTTCCACGTATAGGTTGCACCAACTTTGAATTGTTGGTTTCCGATCGGTAGAATGAAACACTTGCGGTTAAGCAATTCAGCAGCGGGTAGTTCGTCGGACTCAACGGTCAATATTTCTCCCTTCGTGGTCTCCAACGGTAAGTAGTTGAAGTAGGGATTGTTTACTCCTCGATGTCCTTCACAGAAGATTATATGGGCGTATTCAACGCCATCATACGTTGCGTTTTCTGGATCCAGTGTATCGAAATTGAATTCCTTTTCAATCAACACTCCAATCGATTGCAACCAATTGCGTGCGTCGTCGAGGAGTGCTGCTGTTTTGATATAGGCTGTTTGCAAGACTTCTCCTGTACCACACGTATTGAGTACGTTTTGATTCTGCAAATCGGATTGATCCAAGGTTTTCATGAATGGAATATACCGTTCATCCGTTTGCTTTTTTAACCAAGTATCGGTTTCTTGCTGATGCGCAAATGCACGTCGAATTGGGATCGGTTGATAATACGTATTTCCCCATTCAGCGGCGAGTTGTTGGTAAAATGGGACTAACGCAGGGATAAATTCTTCAACGCGCCAACTCAGTGTTGTACGTCTAAAAACCAACGGATTGATCACGCCAGCTGCCACTCGGGAACTGTCGTTTTGACCCAAGTCAACGACTTTGAATGGGATATTTTTTTCAAAAAGTCTCCTTGCTACACAGATGCCAGCAATTCCTGCTCCAACAACTAGCGTTGTATTTTTTTGTTTGTCGTCGTTCATTTTGCGATCGCTAAGCTAAGCACAGTTACTTGAATATGTGGCATAACTTCTAAAATTTTTTGTATGGCCGCCTCTAGGGTAGAACCTGTTGTCACGACATCGTCAACCAATGCAATATGTTGGAGATGGGTGTATTTTGAAGTATCCACAACAAAAACTTCGGAGACATTGTCCCACCGCATGAATTTATTTTTTTTAGTTTGGCTGTCGGTGTGTTTTCCTTTTGTTAACAAGTCAGTGATTACTTCAGCACCAAGTGTTTCTGCAATTCCGTGTGCAATCATTTCACTTTGGTTGTAGCCCCGTATGAATTGCTTTTTGGGGTGCAATGGAACTGGAATAAGTGCCTGAATGTGACCAAATTTTGCACTGTTTGAAGTTAGTTTCTCTCCGAAACGTCTCCCCATCGCGAGGGCAAGTTCTTTCTTTCCCTTGTACTTGATGGCATGTAAAATTTCTTGTGTGCTTGATTCTTGTTGAAAATGTAAAAATGCGCAGGTGGAAGCGAGCGGCACCCGTCCCCAAAATAATTGATCCAATGCAGTTGGTTCTGTAAAATTTTCAAAGAATGTAAATTTCAAATCGGAGTCACAAATGGGACAGATTGAGATCGAATTGCGGGTTAATTCTTGATTACAAATCAAACACAAATCGGGGTAAATTAGATGGAGTAAATCGTCTTTCCATCGGGTTACTTTTTGAATCCAAATCGATGTCTGTTTGGGGGTTGTGGTGGAGGTGCGCATATATGAACATTGAAGTGTTTAAAACAAGCAAATTTTTAACTTGACAACGGGGTTAATTGGCCTTAAATTTATAGAAAAAATTGGAATCTATAGCGTGGTACAAATTTTTGACAAATCCTAACATTTCGTAGATAAAAACACGAGAAATGACTGTGAATATCTTTATTTAGCGTGTTGATAAACTAGCTATCTGTTGATAGTAAAGGGGTTCAATATTTGAATGTTGAAAACATCTAGTCATTGTGAATTTCTTTACTTGTTTTAGGGAGAAAAAATGACAATTTTTGTACAGCTCAAAAGCCGAATTCAATCGGTGTTAAAACATACTTTCTCCAAGTTTGTTGAGGTTAATAAAATAGAACGAAATTAAAACGAAAGTGATGGGATGCATCGGCATTCTTTCTAAGCACATATTGATTAAAAAAAATAGAGTAAAATGGCAAATGTAGAACCGATATTGGAAGCAAATGAAAACCGATTTGTTTTGTTTCCAATTCAACACGATGATATTTGGTCTTTCTACAAGCGGGCAGAAGCAAGTTTCTGGACTGCGGAGGAGATCGATTTATCGCCAGATTTGATCGACTGGGAGAACAAACTAAATGACAACGAGCGCCATTTTGTAAAACATGTTTTGGCATTCTTTGCTGCTTCAGATGGTATTGTGAACGAAAACTTGGCTGAAAATTTCTTGTCAGAAGTGCAATATACTGAAGCAAAGTTTTTCTATGGTTTCCAAGTTGCGATGGAAAATGTACACTCAGAAACGTATTCGTTGTTGATTGATACATACATCAAAGATTCGGCAGACAAAGCGTACTTGTTTAACGCAATCGATACGATGGATTGTGTGCGGAAAAAAGCAGATTGGGCATTGCGTTGGATTGATCAAGGGAGTTTTGCTGAAAGATTGGTTGCTTTTGCAGCCGTTGAAGGAATTTTCTTCTCAGGGTCATTCTGTTCAATCTTTTGGTTGAAGAAGCGTGGTTTGATGCCCGGACTTTCATTCTCAAATGAATTGATTTCAAGAGACGAGGGATTGCATTGTGATTTCGCTTGTTTGTTGTATAACAACCATGTTGTCAATAAATTATCAAAAGACCAAGTCCGCCAAATTATTGTGGATGCGGTGGAAATTGAAAAAGATTTTATCCTAGATGCGCTTCCAGTGAAATTGATCGGAATGAACAGCGATCTGATGTCACAGTACATCGAATTTGTAGCAGACCGATTGTTGCAAGAACTTGGAAATGAAAAGGTTTTCAACGCAACCAATCCGTTTGATTTTATGGATATGATTTCTATCCAAGGGAAAACAAATTTCTTCGAGAAACGCGTAGGTGAATACCAAAAAGCGGGAGTTCTTGACGGTAAAAACAGCCAAGATTTTACTATGGATGAAGACTTTTAGTCTTTACCAATCAAAATATAAAAATACTATTAAAACCTAGAGCGTATTATGTATGTAATTAAAAGAGATGGTAGAAAAGAAGCGGTGAAGTTTGACAAAATCACAGCCCGCATCGTTAAAATGTGCTACGGATTAGATCCACTTGTTTCACCAGAGGCAGTTGCCATGAAAGTGATCGAAGGAATCTACGACGGAGTTTCTACAACAGATTTAGATAATTTAGCAGCTGAGGTGGCAGCGGCAAAAACAATTGATCACCCAGATTATGCGTTGCTTGCTTCTCGAATTGCAGTTTCTAATTTGCACAAAGACACTAAAAAATCCTTCTCAGAAGTGATGGAAGATTTGTACAATTATGTGGATCCAAAAACGAATCAACCAGCAAGTTTATTGGCAGATGATGTGTACGAAGCAATTATGGCCAATCGCGACACATTGGATTCGAGTATCATTTATGACCGCGATTTTCGTTATGACTATTTCGGGTTCAAAACATTGACTCGATCGTATTTGTTGAAATTGAACGGTCAAATTGTTGAACGTCCACAGCAAATGTTGATGCGCGTTTCTGTTGGGATACACAAAAACGACATTCAATCGGCTATCAAAACGTATAATTTGATGTCGGAAGGTTGGTTCACACATGCTACGCCAACATTGTTCAATGCGGGTACACCAAAACCTCAAATGTCTTCTTGTTTCTTATTGACGATGAAGGACGATAGTATTGAAGGAATTTACGATACGTTGAAATCTTGCGCTCAGATTTCTCAATCGGCTGGTGGAATTGGTTTGGCTATTCACAACATCCGTGCAACGGGGTCATACATCAAAGGAACGAACGGAACGTCAAACGGGATTGTACCGATGTTGCGTGTATACAATGACACAGCACGTTATGTAGATCAAGGTGGAGGAAAACGCAAAGGATCGTTCGCTATGTACATCGAGCCATGGCATGCGGATATCTTCGACTTCTTGGATTTGAAGAAAAATCATGGAAAAGAAGAACAACGTGCACGAGATTTATTTTATGCGCTTTGGATTCCAGATTTGTTCATGAAACGCGTGGAGTCGAATGGAGACTGGACGTTGATGTGTCCGCACGAATGTCCAGGTTTATCGGATACACACAGCGCTGAATTTGAAGCACTGTATGAAAAATACGAAGCTGCTGGAAAAGGAAGAAAAACAATCAAAGCACAAGATTTGTGGTTCAAAATTTTAGAATCTCAAATTGAGACAGGTACGCCATACATGTTGTACAAAGATGCTGCAAATGCAAAATCAAATCAACAAAATTTGGGTACCATCAAATCGTCCAATTTGTGTACCGAAATCATTGAATATACAGCTCCAGATGAAATTGCAGTTTGTAATTTAGCATCCTTGGCATTGCCTAAATTTGTAACCGAAGAAGGTACTTTTGACCACGATAAATTATTTGAAGTAACGTACCAAGCAACCATCAATTTGAACAGAATTATTGATGGAAACTATTATCCGGTTGAAGAGGCTAAAAATTCAAATCTACGTCACCGACCAATTGGATTAGGAGTTCAAGGTTTGGCAGATGCATTCATCATGATGCGTTATCCGTTTGAATCGGAAGAAGCACGTGCGTTGAACCGTGAAATTTTTGAAACAATTTATTACGCTTCGATGACTGCTTCGAAAGACTTAGCGAAAGTGGAAGGTGCATACGAAACGTTTGCAGGTTCGCCAACTTCGAAAGGAATTTTTCAATTCGACATGTGGAACGTTACTCCAACAAACCGATGGGAATGGGATGTATTGAAGGAAGAAGTGAAAACTTATGGAGTAAGAAACTCCTTGTTACTTGCCCCAATGCCAACAGCTTCAACGGCGCAAATTTTAGGGAATAACGAATGTTTTGAACCATATACTTCCAATATTTACACAAGGCGTGTATTGTCAGGTGAATTTATCATCGTAAACAAGCACTTATTGAAAGATTTGGTAAAAGAAGGTTTGTGGACTAAAGAAATGCGTCAAAAGTTGATGGCATCAAACGGTTCAGTTCAAAACATTCCTGAGATCCCTGCACACATCAAAGAATTGTATAAAACAGCGTGGGAAATTTCTCAAAAATCAATCATCGAATTGGCTGCAGATCGAGGTGCATACATTTGTCAATCTCAATCTTTGAATATCTTCATGGAAAACGCCAACTTCGGAAAATTGACTTCCATGCATTTCTACGGTTGGAAAAAAGGATTGAAAACAGGAATGTACTACTTGAGAACCAAAGCTGCGACGGATGCAATCAAGTTTACAGTAGATAAAAACATCACTGAACAGCAACAACCAGTAACAGTAAACAACGCAATCATTCGTTCGATTGAAGAAGAACAAGCGGCTATTGCTTGCTCACTTGACAATCCAGATGCATGCGAAATGTGTTCAGGTTGATTCGAACAAAATAGTTGATCATTTAATTGACGCGGCTAATTTTTAGCCGCGTTTTTTATGCAGATTTGCCAAAAAAAGTAAATTAATCCGAAAAACACTTGACAATCCGTAAAAAGTGTGTATCTTTGCACCACGGTAAAGAAAACGAAAGTTTTAATTAGCGTTTAGAGTGCGGGGTGGAGCAGTTGGTAGCTCGTCGGGCTCATAACCCGAAGGTCGTAGGTTCAAG
>SSGT01000064.1 GCA_008017065.1 Crocinitomicaceae bacterium | reverse complement strand
TACCATCCAAAATTATACTGGAAATTCAATTTCTACCATCGGGTATCAACGTGGAATTTACTTCGTAAAGGTAAAATCAGGGATGACTTTCGCTACTCAAAAGTTGATTGTTCGTTAATGAGTATGGACATCCATTAATTAATTAATTATTAACTCCTCGTCAATAGTCAAAATAGATTTGTTGTATTTTTGTTTATCAACTGTAAGTGTTTCTAACTTTCTTAAAACCAATTTATTCTATTTTAGTTAAGTTATTTGGAAAACAGTCTATTTATTGGATTTAATTCTTAATTTTTTCGTTCAGCGCAAGTCGATTTTAATTAATTCTCTATAATAAAATAGCACCAATCAATGGATTGATGCTATTGAAAAATAGGCGATTCAAACTTCAAGTTTAGCGAAAGAACCAATCTTAAACTTCAATTAACAAATCAAGTTTTATAGATGCGATTGTTTAAATTCAAATCTATAACTATTTTAGTCATAAATGTAAGGTAATCCAAAAAAAGTTCGATTTCTTTCATGTTGATCGTTTTTCTAAAAACATGAGGTTCAAAAAGGTCTTTTGTCAAGTAAACGACAATGAATAGTTGATTCTCTCTAAAAGAGGCACCGAAAAATTGCTTTTTATCTCTCAACTCTACAAATCGTCTCATCAGTGACGGTGTGAGTATGTATCGTGATTCCACTTGGTCATCCCCAAACACTTCAAAACATTTTTCAAACGAGCTATCTTCTAATTTTATCCGCTCCATACCATCCGTAGGAAATATTTCCCTGGAGACGATTTCCCCCAAAAAACCCCATTTTTCAGCAAAAACATCAGGAAAAACAGTCAACTTACTTTTAATCGTCTTGTTAAAGTTGGCAACGAGAAACAATCCTTTAAATGCAGTAATGTGCGAATTGCCACAGCTTTCGCTGTCCTGTTTTTCCTTTGCAACAATTTCCGAAAATTGAAATGATGTTTCTCCAATTGCACCTGTGAATAAATCCTCGGAGTGAAACTTATCAATTGGTCCTTTAACCAATTTACTCAACTTGAATGTCTCCAAATCAATACCAGATTCAGGTTGGTACTTCAAATCACCTTCAACCAATTGAGTCAGTGGAGAAATGATCAAATTCTTAAATTGTAACTGATATTTTTTTTGTTGTCTTCGAAATCGTGAAGATAGTAAAGCAACCGAAAAAATCAGGAAAACGACACATGAAAAGTACTTTAAAAAAGGATTAAACAAGAAGATTAAAACAAGAATCAGTACTGACATACAAATGGTTAAAACAAAACTAGAAATCAATTTCCTTCTCGCAGCATTAAGCGCGTTCAAAGAATCGGTCAATCCGTTGGTAAATAGAGATTCTAATTCTGGATTCATAGTTATCAAATTTAGCTGTCAAACATATCGCGCGCGCGCGTATTTTCTCTTTCAATTGGACTATTGATTTCAAAAACTTCCATCGACTGAAAACCCACTACCAAAGCGATAATATTCCCTGGAAACTGCTGAATCTTTGTATTAAACTCTGTAACAGCAGTATTAAAAAACCGTCTCGACGCTGCAATTTGTTCTTCTGCTTCATTCCAAGATTTTTGAAGTTCTATTAAATTTTGATTGGCTTTTAAATCCGGATAATTTTCAACAGAAAAATTTAATTTCCGCATTGTATTTTCGATTTCATTCATAGTCTTCACTTTTGAATTGCTTGTTACTTTTTGAGATTCATACGCCATTCGGAGTTTTGTCAGTTGATCCAGTACCTCCTTTTCATGCGACAGATATACTTTAACCACATCCACCAGATTTGGAATCAAGTCGTATCGCTTTTTCAGCATGACATCGATACTTCCAAAAGCATTATCAATTTGATTTTTCGCTTTAATAATGGAGTTAAAAAGGGCAACAAGAACGAACATAACTGCTACTACAATGATTAAAATGATCATTTTTAAACTTTTATTGAGTGATATAAATTATCGTTTGATTTCTGTAAAAATTACTTTTGCTTCCGTATTTTTATCCAAAATAAGAATCAGTAGTTCTCTCCAATTTTCACCTTCATCTACAATATCTGCTGAGTATAAAATTTGAATCTCGCCCTCTTTTTTGATAACCTGCTCTATTTTTAGCTGAGGAAGTGATTTTGTAAGCGGATAGATAATCCCAATGATGGCTTCTGTTTCGAAATTTATTTGGGTGGGGATTCCTCCCTCGCCCATAACTGCCGCAGCTCCAAAATAGCTATTGAATTGCTCCTCAGTAGTCACATTTGTCAAATAAAAAAGTCCGTTTTCGACATTGTTTTTCACAAAGTATCGGTTGGCTAATTTATAAGTAACTTCTTCGCCCTCCATAGAAACCGTGAAATCTAAATCGTATTTTTTATCGATAATTAAAATGAGTGGAACTCGTGTTGACATCGATGAAGCCTCTTTACTTTTCTCAATCTGATAACTGATATTCAACTTGTTTTCAGGGGAAATTATCAGCCGCTCAAGAAGAATAGCTGTGTTGAAAACCGATTTTTCAGAAATAACAGTCAATACAAAGCTTTTTGAAAAATCGATCGGAGTTGGTTTTCCAGCGTTTCCCATGACAGTTGCTGCACCAAAAAGCTTATCAAAATCCACTTGATTTGTTAGTTTGTAGACAAAATTTCCGTCTGGTACAGAATTTTTAACAAAGTACCGATTGGCGACTTCGTATCGTATGTTTTTGACGTTGATCGCTTTTTCTGATCTCTTTTTTTGAGAAAAAACGGGGGTCGCTAGTATTGAAGAAGCAATACTCATTCCAACTAGCCACGAAATTGATTTGATGTAATTCATTCGTATAGATTTATAAATTAAAAAAAAGGGTTCAAATGATTCTACAAAGAATTCAGGAGTTTTTGTTTTTCGATCCCATTATCCTTTCACACTCATTAATATTCCATTTTTAGGAGTTACATAATTAACAGATTTTGTTACTTTCGAGAAGTTTATAGAATATCCTTAATCGTATTTCTGAGTATAGCAATTCTCACTTTTATCTGATGAGTTGTAAATTGCTAAACCTATATTAATCATATCTTTATCAATGAAAAAACAACCTGTTGCTATGTCTTGATTGTAATTGTAAACATATCCTGCAAGTTCTTCCATGACTGATTCGTTCTACTTGGTTTCCTCAATAACTGTCTTATTTTTTTGAACGTTCACTCCAATTCGTATGATAGTTTGGATTTACAAGAAAAAAACACAACAAAAATGGCTGAGAATAAAAGACTAAATGTGTACTTTATCAACATTTCATTGATTATCAACTTCGTTCCCAAACCAAATTACTGCATATCCTTTATGGATCCCAATGCCAATACTCTTCCATTGTTGATCGCCCCAAATTCCTGCATTGATCATCACTTGGTTGTGATTAAAACTTCCTTTCCAAGAGTTAAACGCACTCTCTGCTGTCGCTACATAACCTCCTCTTCCACCATGTGAAATTTCAAAACCATTTCCTGTGTATGAAGTAAGTTCCCTCGGTTTGTTCCACATGCAACTTGCAAAAGCATGATCAGAGGTGTAGCAACATTCTGTCCAATTTCCATTGCTCGACCAACTATGCATGTTGCAATTCGTACCTTCAACGAAATAGTTACTTAGATCTTGTACATGCAGATGTGCAACCGTTGAAAGGGATCTTGAAATAGGTATACTTGGTAAACCAAATTGCTTTCGGTATTCCATAACTAGGGTGTATAATTTGTATTCCTCATCGGTTAGAATTGAATTATTCTCCTGCTGATTAGTCTTTGAATTTATTTTCCCTCGACCAATTTGTTTGGCATTCAAATCGAATTTTGTTTCTTCTGGAGCAAGTTCAATCGCAAGTTTACCAAAAACCGCGTTTTGTTGTTTGATAAATTCGGGAACTAGCAACCTTCGATTCAACGGTTCTAATTTTGAAGAAACCACATAAATATTTTTGTATAAAGTACCATTCGTGCATCTGATTCCTTTTGAAATTCCAGTTACAGTAAGTTCTTCCCCGTTTTGAATTTCATAAAAATCTCCAGGCTCTGAATCAAAGCATAAATAGGTGTTTGTCTTTTTACCTTTTTCATCCGTATACGTCAACAATCCGAAAGCAAAGCATCCGCAACTTGCGGTAGCCTTTGTAAATCTACCAGAGACAGTGATTGTTTGTTGTGTGTAGGCTTTTACACTTATAAGTAACACTGCAAAATACAAGAGAATTTTCATTTTTTTACTTGACTTTTTGTACAAGAAGAATTTTCAATTTAATTATTGATTTCGATTTGATCATTTTTTTTGTCTCAAAACCTAGTCACTTGAACTAATCAAATAACTCATATTTTTTCCCAATGTGTAACCTGAAAGACGCTTCCAGTTTGAGTACCATACACCTTAAGTCTACTGAAATATAAATCATCTTCTGTTGCATCTGTTTTATCAAATTTCACAATGATGTTGGGATTTGACTCAAAACGACCACAAAGCTGACAGTTGTCAAACTCAGACCAATCATCCATCGTTGTTCCTTTCAACGTAAAATTTCCAGAAAGTACTTTTGTACTTGCGTTATTCGAAGATCCAGTGTTTCCTCCTTTGCTACTGGAATTGTTCGTATTTGCTTTCTTTTTCTGAAACTCAAAAAATATAACTTGTCTTTGAATCGGCTCAGTGGTCGTTTTTACGACATCCATCACCAGATACTTATTCCCGTCTTTACATGGCTTGTAACTTACGTATCCTTCAACAGTAATCGTTTCGTTGTTGAAAATCTGGTAAAAATCTCCGGGTTCTGAATCAAAACAAAGAGTCACGTTGTAGACTTTACCATCACTCGCTTTAAAATTTAAGTACGCTTGAACATTGCAGAAGCAGTTAATAGCACCTTCTAACCGATTTTGATACGTCCCTGAATAGGTCTTATAGTCTTGACCATAAGAACAACTGATTGACAAAATGCAAAAGGCCAAAAGAATGGATTTTTTCAAGCTTTTCATTTTACTGATCTTTACTTATTATTATTGATAAACATCTATTGTACGCTTTTTAAGCTGATAATCGATATATCCCCCAAGATGAAGAAAAACAAATCCTGTTACGGGAAAACTTACGAGCGAATCAAATAAAATTTGCGCGTCCGGTTTGTATTGAATTGAAGCCCATAAAAACAGAAAACCAAGGTTCTGGAGAGGCACAAAAAGCACCAACATGTAAAGTGTAATTAGACCGAAAGAAATAGTTTTATATTTTGAATAATGTTCATTTAAAAGAGTTCGAACAAATTTGAACAGCAAGATTACTAGTCCAAGAAAAAGGAGAGTTGTTAAAATTCCTGAAAACAAATACAATGACGAATCCGACAAAAAATGTTCTGCCAACCATTCGATACCAAGATAAAGAATCATAACAACGTAATTTGCTACGATAGGAATAAAAATGGTTAAAGCCGATAATATTGATATTGCGAAAAACAAAATACCAATCAACAAACCTTTGTTTTTTTGAATTAAATCTGCCATTTTACCTTTAATTTAGTGTCAAGAAATCTGTTGATAAAGCTTAGTTCTCTATCAACGAATTCATGGCTAAATTAGACCGAAATCAGTAAAGCAGTTAGATAGTTTTGACGTAAAAACTAGTTGATTTTCACGCAGAAATTCAAATCACTCAGTGCTAAAAACTTAGTAAATCTTTGATTTTCAACAAAAATAAGTCATTATCAAAAAATGAACGTTTCGAAACGACTCAACAAACGAGATGAATAAAAAAAAAGAGTTGGAGTGTTATTGCTTTGTTTCAGATGGTGCAAAACCAAAATGCGCTTTGAATATTTTTCCAAAATAAGCAGGATTATCATATCCAATTTTCCATGAAACAGCAGCAACTGTCTCTCCATCACGGAGCATCTCAATTGCTTTCTCCAATCGAATTTCTTTGATGAGTGATGCTGGTGTTAAGCCAGTAATTGACTTCAGTTTTCGGGTTAATTGACTATTAGAAAGTGCCATCTCGCTTGCAATTAGATCAACTCCCAATTGAAAATTTGAAATATTGGTGTGGATACATTGGTACATTTTATCTAAAAATTCCTTATCGCGTGTATTCAACGAGTCAAAATTGGAAGCTTCTTCTGCGATCGAATCGTTTTTTAGTTTAAAGTATTGTTGATTCTTTTTGATCGTGATGATTTGGTTTTGAATCCTCAAATTTAATTCAGCAACTGAAAACGGCTTAGTTAAGTAATCATTCGCACCGATACGAAGTCCTTGCATCCTATTCTCCTGTTCAGCTTTTGCGGTAAGAAGGATGACTGGGATGTGGGATGTCATTTCTTGATCTTTTAATTTTTCACACAGTTCATAACCATTCATTTCTGGCATCATGATGTCTGAAACGATCAAGTCAGGAATGAATTCAATTGCCATCTCAAATCCTTCATTCCCGTTTCTCGCAACAAGACAATGATACGAACTCCTTAGGTTCTCAACAATGAAGTCACTCAAATCTGGTTGATCTTCAACGATTAATACAACTGGTAATTCATTTTCTGAAGTTGGTGAGTAGATTTCGGAAAAACCGGAAATCGATTCACTACTATTTTTAGGAATGTGTGCATCGATTCCTTCGGCGGTTATATTTTCATCAATTCCTGATTTTAACCAGAAAGTGAAAGTACATCCTCCATTTTCATTGTTCTCAACTAAAATAGTTCCACCGTGAAGTAATGTTAACTCTCTGACTAACGACAATCCAATTCCAGAACTGTCGTAGGCACGTTGCTGTTTTCCATCTTCTTGGAAAAAACGGTCAAAGATATTCGGAAGACTTTCACTCGATATACCAATTCCATTATCAATAATTGAAATTTTCAATGTATCGTCATTAGGCACTACCACTACCTTGATTTGTCCTTCGTCGGGTGTGAATTTAAATGCGTTCGAAAGTAAGTTTGTTAAAATGATATTTAATCCTTCGCTTGAGTAAATAAATCGTTTATTGAAATCAAAATAGACATCAACTTTACAATCTAATAGATATGAAATTGAATGCATTTCTGCATACGATTGGAAAGATTGAAACAATGCCTTTACTTCATCCAAAGCACCTCCTTGTTTATAAAACAGCTTGTATTTGCCACTTTCTGCTTTTGATAATTTCAAAATATCATTAATCAATTTAAGTAGTCGATTTCCGTTTCGCTGAATTTCTTGAATATGCTTGTTGCCTTTGAATTCTATCTTCTGTTTTAAAATCTCTAAATGTCCATTAATCAAAGTCAAAGGTGTTCTCAATTCATGAGAAATATTAACCAAAAATTGAGTCTTAAAACGTTCAGTTTCTTTAATCAACCTATTTTCGTTTTGCTGTGCTTCTAACAACGCTAGATCAAGTTTACTCTTTTTAGTTTTCAGTTGTAATAAATAATAAATGAATATTCCAGAAGAAAATACAATCACCAAACCAAGAATGGCTATATTTCTTTGTGCTTTACTCTTCGTTAATTTTTCAGAAAGTACAGATGCTTTCTTATCGATAGCTATTTTTGCCTTTAAATAGTCATTCTCGGTGTCCAACCGAAAGAGTTCATTGGTAAAATCATCGCTATTTTTTTTACTTATTTTGAAATAATGCAAATGTTTTTCGAGGTTTTCACAAGCTGATTTGTAATCACCTTTGCGTTTATATAATTGATATAAAAGTGAATAGGTCGACGAAAAGACAGTATAATCCTGAACAGTTTCGTTGTATTTCAATGCCAAATTCAAATTTGCAATGGCTTTGTCATTTTCCTTCAGTTTGAAGTAAATCTCTCCCGTATTGTTGTAACAGTTGGTTAACAAATTTAAGGCTTTAACTTTTTGAGCCAATTCAATCGATTTTTCATAGGCGACAAGTGCTTCCTGAAACTGTTGTTGCGCTTTATAGATCGCTGCAATTTGATTGTATGTTAATGTCAGATTTACTTTTTGATCTGTTTTCAAAAAATACTTCAAGTTTTTTTTTGCTAAACGAAGTGCTTCGTTGTAGCGCTTCGTTTTTGTGTACGTTCGAATAAGCTGAATGTGGGAACTTGCCAATCCATCTAACTTTTGGTTAGAATTATTCAACGCGATGGATTTATTGGTATAATATTCTGACTTCTTGTAATCTTCAGCGATTATATAAATTTCACCGATACTCATGTAAACCCAGTTTAAAGCTTCGTAATCATTCAATTTTTCATAAATATCTCCTGCCTGTTTTAAATAAATAATTGCATTTTTGAGATTTCCCGTCCACCGATTGACCAATCCTACGTTTGCGGTAGCCAATGCAATACGCTTTTTCTCCGTTTTTAACTTCCGAAAAACGTTTAAGCAATTCTTGTAATTTTTCAATGCTGCTTGTAAATTTCCCTTCTCTACATAAATTTTCGCTAAACTCTCATACGAATTTCCTTGACCATACAAGTCATACGATTGAATACGCTTGCTTAGCGCTAATTCATGATAAACTAATGCAGCAGCAGTATCATTTTTTGCGTAGTAAATATGTCCCAATTGATCATAAACATTACCAACACTTACTAAATCGTTGTTCTTCCTTGAATAAAAGAGAACCTTTTGAAGATAAAAAACAGCTTGTTTTAGTTGCCCCATTTCTCGGTAAGATTCACCTAATTGACTGTATGCAACAATTAAACCTGCTGTATAATTTTCCTTTCTTGCTAATTTTTCACTTCGAAGTGCGTAGCGAATTGCATCCTTGAATTTACCCTGATGTCGATTAGAAGTACTTAGTTTGTTGCACAAATCAACATGTGTTTGTGCGCTGTAGTTCTTTTTTAGTACATGCTTGATTGAATCAATTTCTTTTTGAAATGGAGGGTTACAAAAACAAGAAACAGAAAAAAATAAAAAAAAAAGAGTATTTTTAATACGTAACATGAATAGTTAAGTTAAGATCGGAAAATTACATGCGCTGTTCTAATGATGAATCTAGTGCAAATATAGGAAGTTAAACAAAGAACAACTCATCAAAAAATAAAGAATCCAACTTGCAAATTCATAACACGATTCGTTTTGATTGATGTATAATACTCAGAAAAGGAAACACATTTCAGCTACTGCAAAAACGGATAATATAAACCCCAACTAATGAGACTTTTACCAAAGTAAACAAAACTAACTCTAACGGTAATTGATATTCGAATTCGGTGAAGTGAATCGTCCTTAAAAATAAACGCCCCAATTGATTTACATTGCCATATTATTCTGAGAAATCACTTTTGCGATTTCGACGTTCATGGAATCTTGCAACTCTTTTTTGATGCGTCGTCCTTCGATTTTTTCTACGCAATCGTATTGGTAGCG
>SSGT01000181.1 GCA_008017065.1 Crocinitomicaceae bacterium | reverse complement strand
GACATGGCATTAGACAAAATACGCTCGGTAGATGAATAACTTGAATCTGTTTATGGGACCCATTTCGTTGAAAGAAAATATATTTTCCGCGGTCAAAATAATGTACAATGGAAGATTAAGCTTCAATTGACAAGATCTGAAGTCAACGATGAATTAAAAGTTTTTGAACTTTCTAGTTTTCTGTCTTTACATCAAAATAGGAAAATTCCATTTCTTGTTGGTAAAGATCCAATAGAGTATTTATCCATTTTACAACACTACCGAGTGCGTACAAGATTATTGGACTAGAGTAAGGACCCATTGGTGGCACTTTTTTTTGCATGCTTTGACCCAAATAATGATAACATGGATTTTGATTGAGAGTTCATTGTTATTGATTCATCATATTTTCCTGATATAAGCTTAAGATCAATTGAAAATCAATTTTTTAGATATGAATTTAATGATCTACCTTCTGATCAATACAAATCCAGAATAAACAATTTAGAAATCAAATATTTCGAACCAGTATTTCAAAATCCACGCTCTCGAAGTCAAAATGGGTGTTTTTTATACTTCCCTTTTGCAACAATTAATTCGAATGACACAACATATCCATGTTTAGAACAGTATGTAAAATATGTAAACAAGAAAAATGAAAGCGAAGGATCCGAAAACCGAATGTAACTTGCAAAAAAAAACATAGACAAAGCGTATAAAAAGATGATTTTAAAATAATTAGAAGAAAATTATTCTATTTCATATGAAACGTTAATGATTCCAGATTCTAATAATTTAAGAATTGCTATGGAGTTCAAAAACTTCGTGGATCAAATAAATCAATCATCCCAAGAAATTAATGAGGCCTATAAAAAATGGAATGTTGCTAATGCCAAATAAGTAAAAGCGCCAAAAAAAATACTAGATTTGTTATGCGCCTTTGCCTATTTGGAAAACGTCAGCAACCATTATTACTCTCAAATCAAACCCAAAAATAAACTTGCGACTGGTGCGTTTTTGGTGTATATTTACACCACAATACAAGCATTATGAGAAGACAAAGCATTTCATTTACTGAGCCAAATGATGAATGGCTTAAAAGTCAAATTGAAAACAAAGAATATTCAAGTAAAAGTGAATTGGTCAATGATCTAATTCGTCAGGCACGAAATCAGCAACAACAAATTGACTTAATTCGCTTAAAGTTAGAACGAGCTGAAAAATCTGGATTTACATCTGATTCCAAATCTGAAATCCTAAGTCAATCTAAAAAGTTGCTTAATGGCTAAATACAAATTAAGCAATGTTGCCAAGGAAGATTTGATACGCATCCATAATTATGGTGTAAAACAATTTGGGATAGAACAAGCTGATAAGTATTTTGAATCCTTTTTTGTCCATTTTGATATAATCGCTGAAAATCCGGAATCATTTGAATCTGTTGACTTTATTAAACCCGGATATAGACGCTGTGTGTGTGGTGTAGATAGTATATTCTACAAAATGAACGAAGATGTCGTAGAAATTATGGCAATCATTGGAAGACAGGATCTCAATCAATTGATTTGAACTTGAGAGACGAACCTACACAGAAGAATTTGGTCTTGATCCTCTTTTCGGGCACGAATTGTTGCTGGGTTAATTCAATTTAGAAAGCTTAAAAATAAACCGTGTATTTTATGCTTTTTCAACTTCCGTTTTCCATGAATTTTCCTAGTTTTGCAGTTCATAAAAACATGAAAAACAAATGGAACTTCTCGAAAAGCGAACCATACAATACGACCGAACAGGTTTTGAAGACAATGAATTGATTTCGATTTATCAAGCGATCTTAAAACCACGTTTGATCGAGGAAAAAATGCTTATTTTATTGCGTCAAGGGAAAATCTCAAAGTGGTTTTCTGGATGGGGACAAGAAGGAATTTCGGTGGGTTCAGCGCTTGGAATGAACGACGATGAATACATCTTACCAATGCACCGTAACCTCGGAATTTTCACGTCGCGCGGAATTCCATTGAATCGCTTGTTTGCACAATTTCAAGGCAAAATGTCGGGTTTTACAAAGGGAAGAGACCGTTCTTTTCACTTTGGCACCAATGAATACAAGGTTGTAGGGATGATTTCTCACCTCGGACCGCAGTTGGCAATCGCCGATGGAATTGCGTTGGCTTCAAATTTAAAAGATCAGAAGAAAGCAACCATTGTCTTTACAGGCGACGGCGGAGCAAGTGAAGGTGATTTTCACGAAGCATTGAACGTAGCCTCCGTGTGGGATTTGCCCGTTATTTTTGCGATTGAAAACAATGCATGGGGTCTTTCAACTCCGAGTAACGAACAATTCAGATGCAAGCAATTCATTGACAAAGGAATTGGATACGGCATGGATGCATACCAAGTGGACGGAAATAATATCTTGGAAGTAATCACAACTGTTCGCAAAATCGCGTCTTCAATTCGGGTGAAACCACGGCCGTTTTTATTGGAGTTTATGACCTTCAGAATGCGAGGACACGAAGAAGCTTCGGGTACGAAGTATTACCCAGAAGGAATTCAAGACGAGTGGTCAAAAAAGGATCCCGTTGTTAATTATGAAATGTATTTGCGTGAAATTGGAGTCCTTGACGAAGCGAAAGTGACAGAAATTACTGCAGCGATCAAACAAGAGATTCAAGACGGGTTGGATCTAGCCTTTGCAGAAGGAAAAATTGAACCCGATACCGCAACCGAAATAAACGATTTGTTTGCACCGTATACGCAACAAGTGATTGCTCCAAGTGCGAAAAAAACTGAAAAACGATTCATTGATGCGATTCAAGACGGTTTGCGTCAATCGATGCAACGTCATCCTGATTTGGTGATTATGGGACAAGACATCGCGGAATACGGAGGTGTTTTCAAAATTACGGAAGGATTTGTGGAAGAATTTGGCAAAGGAAGAGTGCGCAACACGCCGATTTGCGAATCTGCAATTGTTGGGGCAGGACTTGGATTGTCGATTGCAGGAATGAAAGCGGTGGTTGAAATGCAATTTGCTGATTTCGTAACCTGCGGATTCAATCAGATTGTTAATAATCTTGCGAAGATTCACTGGCGTTGGGGACAAAATGCAGATGTAGTGGTACGTATGCCAACAGGTGCAGGTTCAGCAGCTGGTCCGTTTCACAGTCAAAGCAATGAAGCCTGGTTTTTTCACACACCCGGATTGAAAATTGTTTATCCTGCTTTTCCAGAAGATGCGAAAGGCTTATTGGCTGCTGCAATTGAAGATCCCAATCCTGTCATGTTTTTTGAACACAAGAATTTGTATCGTTCCATTCGCGAAGAGGTATCGGATGATTTTTTTACAGTTGAAATCGGAAAAGCACGTCAGATTTCGAAGGGCTCCGATATTTCCGTAATTACCTACGGAATGGGAGTACATTGGGCAATGGAAGCAGCGGAGAAATTCCCGTCGATTTCGCTCGATATTTTGGATTTACGTACGCTGTTGCCGCTGGATACGACCGCGATTTATGACGCTGTAAACCGAACGGGAAAAGTAATCGTTTTACACGAGGATTGCTTGACGGGTGGAATAGGAGGCGAGTTGGTTGCTTTGATCAACGAAAATTGCTTTGCAAATCTAGATGCACCGGTAAAACGAGTGGCTTCATTGGATACTCCAGTTCCTTTTACCAATTCCTTGGAAGATAACTTCTTGCCGAAGCAACGATTTTTTGATGCATTGGTAGAATTAGATAATTATTAAAACGACTCAATTTTCGGAACAAATCCGAGATTGATCCGCTACTGAATCCAGATTTCTTAATTGATTTCTGGATTTTTTTGTGCACGTCGTTGGATTGCAATTAAACAAAAAAAAAGGTGCATTTTCGCTATGAAATGCACCTTATGATTCGAATTTTAAGTTGTTTAGAATGTTGCTCGCAATCCGAGTTGGAAAACACGTGGCAACCCTGGACGTAATCCCGCTGGTCGAACTGCAACTAAATATGTTTCGTTCAAAATATTGTTTACCGACGCCGTCAAACTTACGTTGCGTTGAATATTGTAGTAAATACTCGCGTCGAGAATAAAGTAACTTGGGATCAAATCTGCCTCCGCAATTGCTCCGTTTCCGGCAACTCCACGCATTTCACTGTTGTATTTGCTGCTCACATTCAAGCCGTAACGCGCGTGCTCAAGCGATCCGTTGATGGCAAGTTGGTGTTGTGCAAGGTACGGAAGTTTGTCGCCCGATTCTACATTTCCCCAATCTTCAAACGTACTGTTGAATGATGATTTGAAAAACGCATCTGTGTAAGTATACGAAACGGTGATTGGTAGATTGAATTTGGACTTGAATCGAGAAAGGGCATCGTATTGGATCAAAAATTCTATCCCCTGCGACTGCGCTTTTCCACCGTTGAATAAGTCACCACTCCCAGTTCCTCCGCCAGCAGCTAAGTCTGCACCAAGTAAGTTTTTATAGTCGTTGTAAAATACGACAAATTGTGCATTCAATCCTTTCGAGAAATGCTTGAATCCCAATTCATAGTTGATACTTTCTTCGGGATTTGAACCCGCAGTTGTTCCTGCTGGCGCGAATCCTTTGTGGACACCTGCAAATGTATACCAGTGTTGGTTGATCGCATAATCCAACGAAACTCCCGGAATGAAGGTAGAAGTTTGATTGTCTTTTGTAACAACCTGACTTCCTTTTCGGGACGGGTCGTTTTTACCAAAATCCAATTCTTTGATAAAGATGTTTTCGTGACGTAATCCAGGCACCAACACCCAGTTTTTATATTTCAAGGTGTATTGAATATAGGATGCAGCTGCGATAGCGATGGCGTAACGATTACTTTCGCGGCCAGCTTCACCAGCTTTGGTCATCAACATGCGGCCATTCGTCATGCGGTATTGATCTTCGTATTGAAAGCGATCCATATCGTCTTGGTGGTATCGAAAACCTAAATCAATGTCGTGTGTGATTGCTCCTGTTTTGAAATCCAATCCCACAACGGTTTGCACGCCTGTAGCCGAATAGTTTCGGTTGTTTCCTTTCACATAAAGTGCATTTGCATTTTTACTCGATTGTCCGGCAACGACCGCGTACGCGTCCAATACCGAATTCGGTGAACTCAATACCTTCGAGATGCTGTGTTTTGTACCCGTGCTATCCGCGACACCGTCTAATTTGTACCAATTTCTTGAAAATTCGTTTCGATACACGGTTGTTGTTACCGACATGAATTTTGTTGGTTGGATCAAGTAAGTCGCCGCTAATTGTGTTTGTTTTGTTTCCATCAAATCGACTTGCGAACCTGCGTAACGGCGATAAGCATTTTGTTTGAAATCGTCGAGTGTCAGTCCTAAATACGTTTCGTGTGACGTTTCGGTCGCTTGACCAAATTTAAACGACAAGGATTGGTAGATTTTCGCTCCTTTTTTTGTGTTGAAGCGCACTTTTGCTACAATATCTTGTTTGTTGAATCCAGTTTTTCCTCCTCCATCGATTTCTTTAAATCCATCTGAACTGTAGTTGAAACTTTCAATAGAATATCCGACGCGTTCGTGCGAATTTCCAACAAATAGGTTGATGTTTCGTCCTCCAAAACTACCGCCACTCAATCCAACTCGTCCTGAAAATTCACGAGGGATTTGTGTGGAAATGAAATTGATCGCACCACCTGTTGTGTACGGACCGTATTTGATTTGACTGCTACCTTTCAAAACTTCAACCGCTTGCATGCGCCCAATGGTAGGGAAATAATATGCAGCAGGAGCGGCATATGGTGCTGGAGCCATCAACACACCGTCTTCCATGATCGTGATTTTATTGGAGCGTTCAACTCCCGAACCGCGCATGCCGATGTTGGGACGAAGTCCATATCCGTCTTCTTCTTGCAAATTCACGCCTGGAATACCACGCAATACACGATTTATGTCGGTGTGTGCAAATTTCTGAAGTTCTTTTGGACTCAAATAGTACGCCGAACCAGGGAGTTTTTTGATCCCCGATGAGCCACCCGTCAACGTAACGTGGCTTACTACAACTGCTGGTAAATCCGTCACGTTTTCTTCTAAAATAATTTCTAGTTTAGCGGATGCAGCTGCGTTTACTTGCACGGAAATTCGCACTTTTTTGTATCCTG
The DNA here is from genome assembly GCA_008017065.1 of Crocinitomicaceae bacterium. Lineage (GTDB taxonomy): Bacteria > Bacteroidota > Bacteroidia > Flavobacteriales_D > Crocinitomicaceae > JAQVCM01. Next base: position 11,605 of record SSGT01000181.1, on the reverse strand, counting down.
GATTGGCGATGTATAATTGGTATTCACCGTTGTCAAGGTTATTGAATTCAAAATCACCAGCGGCATTTGAAATCGAGGATTTGTTTGTTCCATCCAAGTATACAATTATTCCGGCGAAAGGTGTTGAAACATCTTTTTGAAAAAGTGTACCTTTTATAGTTCCTTGTTGAGCCGCTGCGACACCTACAATCAATGCGAATACGAACAGTAAAATGAATCTCATCTTATTTAGAATTATTTTAAATTGATCGCAAAGATATTTCGAACGGGTTCGATAGGCAATACCACTTTTATGGTATTATCGCAGAAAAATGGTTGCGACGCGTTTGCAGTTTCGAATCGGGTTTATTTTCGATTCGTTTCTGTATGCGTTCTTGATCAAAAAAAAAAGGCAAAAAAAAACTGGTTCGATGAAGAAACCAGTTTTTCGTGAGTTTTACTTTGTTTTGTTATTCTTGAACTCGGATCCAAGTTTGTGTTCTGAAAAATGGACCGATGTATCCTCGTACATTTAATTTGTTAGGATTGGATTCGTCTAGCCAAATTTTTGTCTTGTAAATTTTACCATTTTCAGGATCAACGATTGTTCCTCCGTCCCATTCACTTCCGTTCCAAGTCATGTAGCGCACAATTTGAAGACCAATCAACGGTTTGTTTTTACGATCGTCTGTACATTTTTTACACACTGGATTTTCTTCTCTTCCTTCACGTGGATACAAGAACGTGATTTTACCATACAAGTGATCTTTGTATTTGTAGAGTTCTACAATTGATTTCTTTTTACCCGTTTCGTCGTCAATGGTTGTCCATTTTCCCACACATGTTTGACTGAATGATACCACAGCTAATAAGCTGAAAGTTAAAAGTAATACGACATTCTTCATAGACAATTTTATATTAAGTTATTGTTTTAATAGCTTCTAAAAATAATCAATTATTAGACCAAAGTCAAGTTTTGAAGAAATATGTCAAGAAAATTTCAAAAAATTATGAATAATCTGTTTTCCCAGTGGTGTCATGACTGATTCCGGGTGAAACTGAACGCCGAATAGGGGTAATGTTGGGTGTTCGACAGCCATCAGTACCTTTTCGGATGAATAGGCTATCGCTTTCAGCGGATTAGTTGGAGCTAATGCAACTGCCCAACTGTGATATAATCCCACATCAAAGTGTTCGGGCATGCCTGTAAACAATCGATTCGGCGCGCATTGCACACAACTTACCGCTACCCCGTGTTTTACTTCCGGCTGATTGTACAGTCGGTTTTCAAAATAGAGTGCGAGTGCTTGCATCCCGAGACATACGCCAAGAATCGGCTTTTTGTCGTGGAATTCGGCAATAACTTCGAGTAGAATTCCTGCTTCTTCAGGCAGTCCGGGACCGGGAGAAAGAACGATTTTATCGAAGCACGCAATTTCTGCAAGTGTTATCTCGTTGTTTCGTGCAACAGTCACATCACAATCAAATCCTTCCAAGTAATGAAAAAGATTAAATGTAAACGAATCGAAATTATCCAACAAGAGAACTTTCACTGTTTTTTGGCTTAAAATTACTAAACTTGCACAAAGGTAAATAAAGATGAAGAAAGTAATCCAAATTCCAGGCGCTCCGGCTCCAATTGGTCCATATAGTCAAGCTATTTTGAAAAATGACACGTTATATGTCAGCGGACAAATTCCGTTGAATCCAGCGACTGGTGAATTGGTGGTTGAAAACATCGAAGCAGCAACACATCAGGTATTAAAAAACATTGGTGCGTTGCTCAACGAGGCGAATATGAAATTTTCAGACGTTGTAAAATGTACGATTTTTGTGAAAGATTTGAGTGATTTTGCGGCTGTAAATGGCGTGTATGCGCAGTATTTCCAAAACAATCCTCCTGCGCGAGAAACGGTGGAAGTGAGTCGTTTGCCATTGGATGTTCCAGTAGAAATTTCTTGTATCGCGATCAATTAATGGAAGAAAAATTGCGTGTGGAATCGGATCGACCCAAATTATCGGTCATCATCGTCAACTACAATGTAGAGTATTTTCTCGAACAATGTTTGAATGCTGTGTACAAAGCGCTGGAGAATGTCTCAGGCGAAGTTTTTGTTGTTGACAATAATTCGATCGATGGTTCTGTTGAAATGGTGCGGACCAAATTTCCACAAGTTATTTTGTTTGCAAATAAAGATAATCGCGGTTTTTCGAAGGCCAACAACCAAGCGATGGAAGTGGCTTCCGGGGATTATTTTTTGCTTTTGAATCCAGATACGGTTGTTGAAGAAGATACATTTGAGAAAGTGGTTCGCTTCATGGACGAACATCCGCAGGCAGGTGGACTTGGTGTACGCATGCTGGATGGAAAAGGGAATTTTTTGCCCGAATCAAAACGAGGTCTTCCAACACCTGCAGTTGCATTTTACAAGATCGTTGGACTTTCTGCGCTATTCCCCAAATCAAAGCGATTTGGAAAATACCATCTGGGCTATCTGTCCGAGTTTGATACCAATGAAGTAGAAATTCTAAGTGGCGCGTTCATGCTGATGCGCAAGACTGCATTGGAGAAAGTAGGATTACTGGACGAAGCATTTTTTATGTACGGAGAAGATATTGATCTTTCGTATCGAATTTTGTTGGGAGGATATAAAAATTACTATTTTCCACAGACGCGGATCATCCATTACAAGGGAGAAAGCACTAAAAAAAGCTCGGTCAACTACGTGTTCGTATTCTACCGAGCGATGATCATTTTCGCTCAAAAACATTTCTCTCAAAAAAACGCGAAACTATTCTCTTTGTTGATCAATTTTGCGATCTATCTGCGTGCCGGACTTGCGATCGTAGCCCGATTTGTCAAACGAGCTGCGTTGCCTGTATTTGATTTTGTGTATTTGTTTACTGGATTGAGTTTGATGACTCGCTATTGGCATCAAGTCAATATTGAATTTCCACCAAACATCATTCGGTACGCTGTTCCTGCTTATACGATTATTTGGATGCTCAGTATTTTTTACCAAGGCGGATACGATTTTCCGACCAAAATTTGGAAATACTTTAAAGGTACGCTGATTGGCACGCTCGGTATCTTGGTTATTTATGCGCTCTTGCCAAAAGATTGGCAGTTTTCACGCCTGTACATTTTGCTCGGTACTGCTTGGATTCTGTTTTATTTTGCGCTTTCGCGTTTGTTTTTGCATTTCAGTATTTCGAAAAAATTCTCGTTGTCCGGAGTCCAAAACCAAAAATTCATCATTGTTGGCTCATTGGATGAATCGATACGCGTGGGAGATTTATTGAAGCAAACCAACTCTAAAATTGATGCAATTTTATTGGTTTCAGCAACCGATTCCAAAACGCAGGAGCAAATCGGTGTGATGTCGCAATTGGATCAAATTGCTTTTATCCACAAAGCAGATGAAATTATTTTCTGTGCAAAAGATACTTCTGCCCAACAGATTTTGGAATGGATGTCCATTCTCGGAGCGACACACATCGATTTTAAAATTGCACAACCAGATAGTCTGTATCTCATCGGGAGTAATTCGATCGATACAGCGGGTGATTTGTACGTTTTAAACATCAATAAAATCAGTAAGCCAACGAGTGTCAGAAATAAGCGTAGCCTCGATTTGATAGTCAGTTTTTTACTGTTGATCATATCTCCATTCCTAATTTGGAAGGTGAACAACAAGTGGAATTGGTATGCAAACGTTTTGAGCAGTTTGCTCGGAAAAAAGACACTCGTGGGATACTATCTTCCTTCGGAATTGGAGCGTCGACAGTTGCCAAGTATTAAGCGCGGAATCCTCAATCCTTCGGATGCATTCACGCAACTCGATCCGCATGTGTTGAGTAAACTAAACCTAATCTATGCCCGCGACTATAGCGTTTGGAAGGATTTGGAAATTATTCAAAAGGCGTGGGTCCACTTGGACCGATAAATTTCAAATAGTACCGTCTATCATAAAAATAAAAGGTTTCTAGTTTAAATTTTTGAACTACCTTATTTATTCGTGTTTTTTGTCTTACTTTTGTATCCGAAAAAAATCAAGAAATCCTCATAGGAAATGGCACAAGTAGAAATCAGACTTCCAAAAATGGGAGAAAGCGTTACAGAAGCTACCATCACAAATTGGTTGAAAAATGTTGGCGACAACGTAGACATGGACGAACCATTGGTGGAAGTAGCGACCGATAAAGTGGATAATGAACTTCCTTCCGAAGCAAAAGGAACTTTGGTAAAAATCTTTTTTGAAAAAGACCAAGTGGCTCAGGTGGGAGATGTAATTGCAATCATTTCTACGGATGGTGGCGCTGTTGTTGAGTCTACAAGTGCTCCTGAAGTTGTTTCTACGCCCGCAACCACTGCCCCAGTGGTACAAAATGCGGTTGTGTCTTCGGTTGTGTCTTCGGTTGTTGCAGCTGGGTCGAATAAGTTTTATTCGCCATTGGTTCGCAGTATTGCCGACAAAGAGGGTATTTCTGGCTCAGAATTGGATTCAATTGCAGGAACAGGACAAGAAGGTCGTGTGACGAAAAAAGATATTTTGGCGTTTGTAGCAAACCGAGGTTCACAACCTGTAGCGGTTGCACCTGTTGCATCAGCTCCAGCACCTGCGGCAGTTGCAACACCAGCAATGAATACGCCTACTGGTACAGCAGCATTCTTAAATGTGAAAGAGCCGGTTGTTCTTCCGATGCCGGGTGATGAAATTATCGAAATGGATCGCATGCGAAAAATGATTTCGGATCACATGGTCATGTCGAAACACGTTTCACCGCACGTCACTTCATTTGTTGAGGCAGATGTAACAAACATCGTAAACTGGAGAAATAAAGTTAAGAAAGAATTCGAAAAAAGAGAAGGTGAAAGTATCACGTTTACACCAATTTTCATGGAAGCCATTGCAAAAGCAATCAAAGACTTCCCGATGATTAACGTAGCGGTAAATGGAAACCAAATCATCAAACGAAAAGATATTAATCTAGGAATGGCGACTGCGCTTCCTTCTGGAAATTTAATTGTACCGGTTGTTAAAAATGCAGATCGATTGAATTTGACAGGTTTAGCGAAAGCTGTAAACGAATTGGCGCGAAATGCACGAAACAACAAGTTGAAGCCAGAAGATATTCAGGGCGGTACGTACACAGTTACAAATGTGGGAACGTTTGGAAATGTGATGGGTACTCCAATTATCAATCAGCCACAAGTTGCCATTTTAGCATTGGGTGCAATTCGAAAAGTGCCTGCTGTTATTGAAACGCCAGAGGGTGATTTTATTGGAATCAGACAAAAAATGTTCCTTTCACATTCGTATGACCACCGTGTTGTAGATGGTTCATTAGGAGGGATGTTTGTACGTCGTGTAGCCGACTATTTAGAACAATTTGATGTAAATCGAGAATTATAAAAATAATTTAATTACTTTTAAAGCCTGCGATATTTGTTTGTCGCAGGCTTTTTTTATGAAACTGATGATGAAGTATATACTAATTGCCTTGTTACTAGTATCGAATTCAGTTGTTTATTCTCAGTATAATGAGAGTGAATTAACGAATCTGATCAATAATTCAAGTGAGAAAACATTAGTTAATGAAGCTACGTTATTGTTAACTCAGGGATTCTATTATCAATCCGAACGAATTACTGACAAGTTACTAACCATTGACCCTACGAGCGCAAACTATAATTACCGAAAAGGCTTTCTAGTAATTTTAACCAAGTCAAATTTCCTTCAAGCGATAGAATACCTCGAAAAAGCCGTTCCAGCTATCAATTTGAATTACGATATGAGCTCGCCGAATGAAAAAAAAGCTTCGTTGGATGCGCTGTTTCATTTGGCAACATGCTACCACACCGTGGGGCGTATAGAAGATGCTAAAAAATATTACAAAGAATACATTTCAAAGAGTACCAAACGGGCTTTGTTAGCTGCGGTTTCGGAAACACGCTTGATTCAATGCGAGGTGGCTCTCAAAGCGATGAAAAATCCAGTGGCAGATGTTACGGTTCGCAATGTGGGAGAGAAAATAAACACCAATAATCCAGAATATTCATCGATTGTTGCACTGGATGGCTCTTCGTTGTTTTTTACTTCACGCCGTAAATGGGAAAATGACGCGTCGACCCCATACATTGATTTACGTACCAACCTGCATCCAGAAGATATTTATGTCAGTTATTTGGATTCTACGGATAATTGGATGGCGCCAGTTCGGTTGAATTTTTGTACAGCAGAGCACAACGAGGCAACCGTTGCAGTCAACGTAGATGAGCGCAAAATATACACCTACAACGATGATTCGGGTAATGGAGACATTTATTTTACTGATTTGACAGACGGTAAATTTGCGCCTGCGGTTATTTTGAATAACAATAAAATCAACACAAAAAATTGGGAGACTCATGCCTCTTTTTCGGAAGATGGCGATATCATGTATTTTGTTTCCGATCGTCCGGGTGGATTCGGAGGAAGAGATATTTACGTCTCTCAACGGAAGAAAGACGGAACATGGGGCGAACCACAAAATTTAGGCGCTTCAATCAATACGAAGTTTGACGAAGAATCTCCTTTCATATCCATCGACGGAAAGAATCTTTATTTTTCAAGCAATGGCGAGGAGAGTATGGGCGGATTCGACATTTTTGTTGCCTACAAAGATGCACAAAGGAAATGGTCAAAGGCGAAAAATTTAGGATATCCAATCAATTCGTGCGGTGATGATTTGTATTACTCAACAACGATCGACGGATACAAAGGTTATTTCACATCATACCGCACAGAAGGAAAAGGGGAAAAAGATTTATACGAAGTTTCTAACAACTACTTGGGGATACAGGACAAGGTGTATTTGAAAGACAAGGTTAGAACAACGGATAAAAGCAACTTACCGATTGATTTTGCGATGACTTTTACGTGCTTGGATTGCAAAGAACCGCACACGAAGACAATTTACCCACGTTTGCGAGACGGAATGATGATCAATACTTTTCAGCCATGTCACACCTATGAATTGGTGTATCATGTAGGGGAGAACAAAACCGTGTTATACAAAGATACCGTAAAAACGGAATGCGATAAGCGCGTGAGTTTCGTATTGAAATCAGTGATTTATAACCCGGTTGAGGGTACAGTGAAGGAATATGTTGAAGAAAAACCAGTTGAGGTAATCCCTGATACATTGGATGTTGTAAATGTGCGAGATTACGAATTGTTTGAGCTTAAATATTTCTTCAAATACGACGACAACAAGATGTCGGCACAAGGAAGAGAATTCAGAAAATTCATGCGAACGCTCGAAAAGCAAATCGAAGAAGTTGGTAAGCCGATTACCATTCGCATTTATTCGTCTGCTTCTACTGTGCCTACCAAACGCTACGAAAGCAATCAGCTGCTCGCTGAACTGAGAGCACAAAACGTGAAGTACGACATTGTGACTTATTTTCAGCAGAAATCAAAGGTGGCGAATTTGGTAAACGTAGTTATCGTGGAGTCTTCTGTAAACGGTCCGACCTACGAAAACGATAGCAAGAACGTCGAAAAATACCGCCCTTTCCAGTATGTCATTCTGAAAACCGAATAGTTTTCAGTTTCTCCTCCGATTTGACGTAGGTTTCGTTTCAGAATCTTATCTTTGAATCAAAGATTGAAAATGAAACTGAAATTAGAACGCCCTTTGGCAATTTTTGACCTCGAAGCAACGGGTTTGAATATTTCACAAGATCGGATTGTTGAAATAGCCATTATCAAAATCAACCCCGACGGAACGGAGGAAACATTTACTTCCAAAGTAAATCCAGAAATGCCTATCCCTGAAGAGGTTTCATTGATCCATGGGATTTATGACAAAGATGTTGCGGATGCACCTAAATTGGGAGATCTAGCACAACGAATAATCGATTTTGTAGGCGATGCTGATTTAGGAGGTTACAATTCCAACAAATTTGATATTCCAATGCTTGCGGAAGAAATGTTGCGTGTTGGTAGCGATTTTAAAATGACTGGACGCCATTTTGTGGATGTTCAAAACATCTTTCACAAGATGGAACAGCGCACCTTAGCAGCTGCATTTCAATTCTATTGTCAATCGGAACTCGACAATGCACACAATGCCCTAGCCGATACTTCAGCAACTTGGAAAGTATTGCAATCGCAATTGGAGAAATACCCAGATTTGAAAGCAGAAGTTCCTTTTTTGGCTGATTTTTCGAAAGCAGGTAACCAACATATTTTGGACTTCGCAGGTCGCTTGGCTGTGGATGAAAATGGAGATGCGGTGTATAATTTCGGAAAGCATAAAGGTAAAACGGTCAAACAAGTCAATGAAGACGAACCTGGATATTACGGCTGGTTTGTTTCAGAATCAACTGATTTTCCAAAGTATACAAAGCAAAAGCTGAAAGAGGAAATGGATAAAATCAAATCAGAAATCAGAAGTAAAAAGGAAGCGCAAGAAGCGGCAAAAGCTCCATTCAAAAAAGTGAAAGAAGAGTCGATTGAAGATAAACTGAACGCCCTGAAACAAAAATTTGGAAAATAATCGGTTATGAAAATTATTTGCATCGGAAGAAATTATGCAGATCATGCGAAAGAAATGAATGCTGCCGTTCCAGAAAACCCCGTGTTTTTTATGAAACCTGATACGGCTCTTTTGCCAGGAAAAGGTCCATTTTTTTATCCAGATTTCACCAAGGATTTGCATTACGAATGTGAAATCGTTGTGAAAATTAATAAATTGGGCAAAAATATTTCCCCTAAATTTGCGCATACGTACTACAACGAAATTGGACTGGGAATTGATTTCACAGCCCGAGATTTGCAACAAGTTTGTAAAGAAAAAAGTTTGCCGTGGGAAATCGCGAAAGCATTCGAACACAGCGCGCCGGTTTCCAAAAAATTCATAGACAAGGCAGGGTTGGATTTGACAAATCTAAACTTTAGTTTACTTAAAAACGGTACCTGCGTGCAATCCGGAAACACTTCCGACATGTTGTTTACAATTGATCAAATCATTGCTTATGTCTCACAATTTTTTACACTGAAAATTGGAGATTTAATTTTTACCGGAACGCCCGCAGGTGTGGGTCCAGTTGCAATTGGTGATAACTTGGTTGGATTTATTGAGGATAAACAAATGTTTGAATTGAAAATTCGGTAGTCGTTTCCTCCGTGATAAAAGTCAGGTTTTAAGATGATTTTTGTGCGCCTTGGTTTTTTAATAAATTGATTTTTAATAGTTTAATTTTGAGTAAGTTACTTGTTTACTGAGCGAGATGTGAAACGGTAGACCAAAAGTTGTACTTTTACTCGTACCATGGATAAACTTGTTTTCATCTGCTCATTGGGTTTTCTTGTTGCTTGCAAGGGAAAGCCAGAAACGATCCGGCCGACACTTGCTCCAATTACCGAATCAATCTATGCATCGGGTATCGTAAAGAGTCGAAATCAATACGAAGTATACGCCAGCGTAAGTGGCATTTTACGTGACGTTCTTGCGGAAGAAGGAGCTGTAATTCGTATTGGATCACCGTTGTTTTCAATCGCAAATACGGCGCAGCAACTTTCGAAAGAAAACGCAGCGTTGACCGCCGATTTCAACAGCCGCCGATTAAACGAAGTCAAACTCTCCGAAGCCAAGGACGCGATTCGTTCTGCAAAAAGTAAATTTCAGCTCGATTCAATTGCATTTGTAAGACAGCAAATTCTGTTCGAGCAAGGCGCAATCGCTAAGGCGGATTTCGAACAAGTTGAATTGAAAGTTGAGAATTCCAAGTATGCGTACGATGCAAGTGTCATTCGCTACAACGAACTGAAACGACAAATTGAATTTAATGCACTTCAGACAGATAAAAGCCTTAAAATATCGAGTGCAATTGCTAGCGAGTATCTCGTAAAAAGTGAAATTGATGGGATTGTATTTGCAGTTTTCAAATCAAAAGGAGAGATGGTGACTCCACAAACACCACTTGCCGTGATTGGTTCCGACAAACAGTTTTTTTTGGAGATGCAAGTTGATGAAGAAGACATCGTTCGGATTAAAAAAGAAATGCTTGTATTGGTGACTTTAGACAGTTATCGCGGAAAAACGTTTCGTGCGGTGGTCTCGAAAATTGTTCCGTACATGAATGAAAAAACACGGACATTTTTGGTGGAAGCTATTTTTCTCGATTTGCCGCAACGGTTGTTTCCGAATACAACATTTGAAGCCAATATTTTACTTCAAAGAAAAGAAAAAGCACTGCTGATTCCTCGAAATTATTTGATCGATAATCAGTTTGTTCTGACAGAGTCAGGTAAAAAAATACGCGTCAAAACAGGGTTGAAGGATTTTAAAAAGGTAGAGATTACACAGGGAATAAGTTCCACAACCGTATTGCAAAATCCAACGAAATGAGTTTGTCGCTTACAATGAGTATAGCGAAGTCGTTGCTGATGGCTCGATTTAAGCAAACAATGGTCGCTGCTGTAGGTGTTACGTTTAGTATCACGATGTTTATATCCTTGTTGGGATTCATGACGGGATTGAACAATTTACTCGATGGATTGATGATGAACCGCACGGCACATGTACGTTTGTACAATGAGGTTGAGCCATCCGAAATTCAGCCAATTGAGCGGGATTCTGAATTCGCAAAAGGCTATCATTTTATTCAATCGGTCAAACCTAAAAGCACGAAGCTTCAAATCCGGAATTACGGTGCCATTATGCAGGCCTTGCGGAAAGATACACGCGTGTTGGGGATTTCTCCAAAGGTTTCCTGTCAAGTTTTCTACAACGTGGGTGCAACGGATTTGAGTGGAATCGTAAGCGGAATCGATGTGGAGGCTGAAAGCAAACTTTTTTCGTTCAGTGATTATGTCGTAGAAGGCGATTTGTACGACTTGAAAAATACGCCCAACAGTATCATTTTAGGCATCGGAGCTGCGCAAAAGATGATGGCAAGTATCGGCGACGTGATTCAACTGACGACTTCTAAAGGCAATTTGATACAATTAAAAGTGGTGGCGTTTTTTCAATCCGGATTGCAAGAGTTAGATAAATCTCAGAGTTATGTCTCGATTGCAACTGCTCAAAAGATGTTGGGCGAGAGCAATAGTTACATCACCGACATTCAAATCAAGTTGAAGGACATGCTTCTAGCTCCCGAAGTGGCGAAAGAATACGGTCCGATTTTCGAGGTAGAAGCAGTCGACATTCAAACAGCGAATGCACAGTTTGAAACAGGAAGTTCGGCACGTACGCTGATTTCCTATGCGGTCAGCATCACACTCTTGATTGTCGCTGGATTTGGAATTTACAACATTCTAAATATGATGATTTACGACAAGATGGATTCGATTGCGATTCTGAAAGCAACGGGTTTTTCAGGAAGAGATGTGAATCGAATTTTTATCACTATCGCATTGACAATTGGAATTGTGGGTGGTTTTTTAGGTTTGGTATTGGGATTTTCAATGTCGTTGCTGATCGATGCAATTCCCTATGCGCCGGCAGCACTTCCGACCATCAAAACGTATCCAGTGGCATACAATCCTAGTTTTTACATCACAGGAATTATATTTTCACTCGTAACCACTTATTTTGCAGGTTATTTTCCTGCGCGAAAAGCGAGTAGGGT
>SSGT01000085.1 GCA_008017065.1 Crocinitomicaceae bacterium | reverse complement strand
TCCAACGAACGCGTTCACGGTTGGATGGACGAAGGGTTGAATACCTTGAACGAGATGCGTTATATTCAGACAAAATATCCCAACAACAAGCAGTTTTCAGATATGGTGTTGAACGGCAGTTTTCACTTGAATGATTTGGATCACCACGATTCAGGCGATATTTCGTACAAAACGATCGCCATGCTGGGCGAAGATCAACCCATCGAAACCCATTCAGCAGCTTTTTCATCGATCAACTACGGTGTGATTATGTATCAAAAAACAGGGTTGGTTTTCTTGTATTTGAAAGACTATTTGGGGGAAGAAAATTTCGGAAAAGCGATGTCTGCCTATTTTGAAACGTACAAATTTAAGCACCCACAGCCGGAAGATATGCAACGTGTACTCGAAGCTGCTTCTGGTAAAAAATTGAACTGGTTGTTTCAAGAAATTATCCCTACCACCAATCACCTTGATTACAAACTGAAAAAAGTAAAAGCAAATGAAGCCGGGACAACGGTAACGGTTAAAAACGTCGGTCAAGTCGACGGACCGATCAACGTGAGTGCACTTAAAAACGGAGAAGTTGTAGAAACAATTTGGGTTGAACCGGGGCAAAAAAAATCAACCGTTCAACTGAAAACAACAGATGTCGACCAAGTTCGAATTGATCCTGCACGAAATATTCCGGAAATCAACCGTGCAAATAACAACTGGAATTCCAATCAGCTTTTTAAGAAAGTTGAACCGCTTACGTTTGAGTTCTTGATTGGTGATCACGAGGCAACGAAGTCCAATAATTTTTGGTCGCCGGCACTAGCGTACAATTCAAACGACAAGTTGATGCTTGGTGTTGCTTTGCACAATTATGGAATTCCGCTCAAAAAGTTTCAATACCTGGCTGTGCCGATGTATTCGATCGGGCGAAAAAGTATTTCTGGAACAGGTGAATTCAGTTTTACGTTTCTTCCCAAAAAGGCCATCAAATTGACGCGTGTTGGAATGTCGGTACGTTCGTTCAAAAATGAAAGTACACTCCGCGGAAACGAATCGCATTACAATGCATTGATGCCATACGTTTATATGAAATTGGGGAATCGAAAAGGAAGTACGCCATTTTCTGAAAATTTATTGCTTCAAACGATTTACAGAAACGAACGCTTTGCCCCAACTACAATAGATTACGTGGGTGCATATCTCAAGTATGCGGCGAATTTGAATTATCCGAATCACCAAGCAGCAATCATCGTTCGAACGGATTTCATGGGCAATGCGCGCAAAGATGTGATCGAAAATTCAATGTTGCGAAGTTCGATTGAAGCAACATACAAATTCAAATACTTCAAGAAAAAAGGAAGTTGGATCGAAGTTCGCGGTTTTGTCGGTGGCTTTTGGAAAAACAACATCATGGATAGTCGCTTCGATTATTCGCTTGCAGGCGCAAATGGAGCCCAAGACATGTTTTTGGAGGAATATTTCTTTGATCGATCGTTTAACGCAACGGGCAGCAATACGCAGCGTATGGATAACATGGGTGGATTCAAGAACAGTGGGAATTTAGCATTGACTTCCAACGAATGGATGACCGCTGGAAATGTGTATGTGCAATTGCCATTTAAACCAGGCATTTTTGGTGTATTTGCAGATTTTGGTGGAATACAGCGTGGCAATACGTTTTATGGTGACTATTTCAATACAGGAATCGGTGTACGTTTAGGATCGATTTTGGGAGTATATTTTCCAGTCTACATGTCTCAATCGTTGGATGCAACGTATGGAAATGCAAAATACGGTGAAAAAATCCGAGTGACTCTCAAAATGAATTTTATGAACAAACCGTTTAGTTTGAATGGACTTCTTTGATTTGAACGGTTACCGAATTGCTGTTCACTGAAACAAGCGTTCGTAGTATTTCGAAAGTCGTAGTTTGATGAATTTCAGACTGCGACTTTTTTTTACCTTTACCCTTGAAATTTGAATCCATCATGAAAATAGCGAGTTTAAGCGAACTTAAAAAAGAAATCAAGCATTTGGAAACAGATGAATTGATTGATTTGGTGAGTCGAATGGCAAAATTCAGCAAAGAGAATAAGGAGTTGTTGAACTATTTACTTTTTGAGTCCGATTTTGAATCCAATTATGTCGATAAGATCAAAGAAAATATCAATCAACAGTTTGCCGAGTTGAATGTTCGAGAGATTCGCTACCTAAAAAAAGGATTACAGCGAATGGTTCGCGAAATCAAAAAATGGGTCAAATATTCGGGAAACAAGCAAACGGAGATCGAAGTGTGGATTCATTTTTGTCAGCAGATTTCTGTTCGCAACATTCGAATCAGCCGTTATCCCGTGTTGATTAATTTATACAACCGACAGTTAAAAACAGTAGAAAAAGCCATTTCGTCGTTGGACGAGGATTTACAGTACGACTACCGCGAAGACTTTCTCGAAATTGAAGCTTTTTCGTCCAATTTTTGATTTTCAATGCATTTACTTGGTTGAAAACGAAGTTGGAGGTTAAGAAAATGTCAATTTTCAAATTGGAGTGATATTTTGGATTTTACGATCTAAATTTTCTGTACTTTTAGTCTGTCAATTCAGACTACATTTTGAAAAGTTATGAACTCATTTTTTCAAACGCTACTCGTCTTCATTTTTACTTGTGGATTCACTCATTTACTTGTTGCGCAAGGCAATAACAGTACGTTGAGCGGCACGATTACCTACCAAGCTTCGGGAGAAACGATTCATGAAGCGCGTATTTCTATCCCGTCGATTAATTTGGGAACCAATTCAAACGAGTATGGATTTTACTCGCTAACTGTTCCAAAGGGAATTTATGACGTGTATTTCAAAGCGCCAGGAATGAAAACGATTGTTCAAAAAATGGATTTGAATACCGATCAAAAGTGCAACGTTGAATTGGCAGATGAATCGGAGGTACTCGACGAAGTAGAGGTAAATGCAAGGAAAGGTGAAAATGTAAGCAGCACAAAAATAGGGCAAATGGAGTTGGAAATGGAAAAGATCAAAACGCTTCCTGCTTTCATGGGCGAAGTGGATATCATTAAAACCATCCAACTGTTGCCCGGTGTTTCGTCTGTTTCGGAAGGAGGACAAGGGTTTTACGTTCGCGGAGGAGGACCGGATCAGAATTTGGTTTTGGTTGACGAAGCACAAGTATACAACGCTTCCCACTTGTTTGGTTTCTTCTCGGTTTTTAATTCGGATGCAGTCAAAAGTGTCAACATGATTAAAGGCGGGATGCCTGCGAATTTTGGGGGACGAATTTCTTCCGTGTTGGAAGTGAAGATGAACGAAGGAAACAACAAACAATTCAAAGTAAAAGGAGGATTGGGATTGATTTCATCACGTTTAACCATCGAAGGTCCGATTGTGAAAGACAAAAGCTCGTTTATTTTTTCTGCGCGAAGAACTTACATTGACGTGTTGATGAAAACATTTATTCCAAAAAACTCGGCTTTTTCTGGATCAGGATATTATTTCTACGATTTGAATTTCAAAGCAAATTACCGCTTGAGTAAGAAAGATAAGTTGTTTTTGAGCGCGTATTACGGAAAAGATCAATTTACATTCGGGAACAAAAACGATGATTTTTCGGTGCAAATGCCTTGGGGAAATGCAGTAGCATCCTTGCGCTGGAATCGTATTTTTTCCAGCAAATTATTTATGAATGTTACGGCAACTTTTACCGATTACTTGTTTAGTTTTGGTTCGGAGCAAGACGATTTTAAATTCAAATTGAGTTCAGGAATCCGCGATTGGGGAGGTAAAGCCGATTTTTCCTATTTTCCGAGTACCAGACACCGGTTGAAGTTTGGAGTCGAGTATTTGTACCACACGTTTACGCCAACCAGTGTTTCTGCATCGCAAAACGATACCCAGTTTGATACCGGAGAAGCACAGCAATTGTTTAGCCATGAAACCGCTTTTTATGCGTTGGATGAATACGATGTAAACGACAAGATCCGAATCAACGCCGGCATTCGTTATAGTATGTACCAATTTGTAGGACCGTTTAAGCGATTCATCAACAACTCGTTGACAGGAGATACCGTTATCAACTATGGCAATGGCGAGTTGATTCATTTCTACCAAGGATTTGAACCGCGAATTTCTGGACGTTGGATGGTTGGAAAAAGCAGTTCGATCAAAGGTGGATTTGCTTACAATTACCAATATGTGCATTTGACGTCATTGAGCGCTGTTTCATTGCCAACGGATATTTGGTTTCCAACGACCGATATTGCTAAACCACAACGAGGTTGGCAAGCGTCGCTGGGATATTTTCAAAACTTTTTAAATGATCGGTACGAAGCATCGATTGAGATCTATTACAAAGGGATGAATAATTTGATTGAATACAAGCAAGGTGCGTTACCGGCTGATAATGTCAACGACAACACCGATAATTTGCTTGTGTTTGGAACAGGATGGAGCTACGGTGCCGAGTTTTTCGTAAAGAAAGCAGTTGGTAAATTCACCGGTTGGATTGGATATACATGGGCAAAAACAGAGCGTAAATTTCCCGACTTGCAGGTAGAAGTGTTTCCAGCGAAATACGATCGCCGGCATGATCTAACGGTAGTGGGAAGTTATAAGTTGAACGATCGTTGGACGTTTGGTGCAAGTTTTATTTATGCCTCTGGAAACACGTTGACACTTCCTAGCAGTTGGTACATCCAAGATCAAAATATTTTGTTCAACTATGGACTTCGAAATTCGACCAGAATGGCGCCGTATCATCGGTTGGATATTTCTGCTACGTGGTACGACAAACCGACCAAAGCAAAAACCAACCCCGAAACAGGGGAGACGATGCAAGTGAAAAAGAAATTTCGAAGCAATTGGAATTTTTCGATTTACAATGTTTACAATCGTGCAAATCCATACTTTTTGTATGTCGACAACGAAGGTGGTTTGTTGACCAATGATTTTAAGATTTCTGTTAAACAAGTAACATTATTTCCAATCATCCCAAGTGCTACTTGGAATTTTGAATTTTAATATGAAAACACATGTAGGATTACTTTTAGTGAGTTTTTTGGTTCTTTCGAGCTGCGAAAAGGAAGTGAAAATTGATATTCCGGGGTACAAGGAAGAATTGGTAATCGATGGATTTATAGAGACCAATCAACCGCCGTTTGTATTGTTGTCGAACTCCAAAAATATTTATGCTCCGACCGATTTGAATGCGTTTTTGAACGGGTTCATATCCGGTGCTGTGATCACAGTAAGTGACGGAACGGAGACGGTGGTGTTGGATGAAATTTGTTCCGATAATTTGCCCGCTGGAACAGAGGAACTTGCAGCTCAGTTTTTTGGAGTTCCGGTTGAGGAACTAGCGAATTATCACCTGTGTGCCTACACCACGTTCAACTCAGCAATGTTTGGCCAAGTTGGGAAGACGTATACCCTAAAAGTCGAATTAAATGGAAAAACATATACTTCGAGCACATCCATATTGCCGCCAACTCCACTCAATAGCGTGTATTGGAAACCTGAAAACGGTACTACGGAGTATGGATTTTCGTATGCGTGGTTGACGGATCCTCCAGCACTGCATGATGCGTATCAATGGGAAGTAAAACGAATCAATAAAAATGGAGAGGGAAAACCCAAAGACGCCAATTTTAAGAAAACGTACAATCCAGTAGTTGACGACGAGTTTTTCAACGGTTTGACCTTCGAGTTTTCGTATGAAAATCCGATGTCGTGGGACGATGAAACCATTCCAGATGAATTCAAAGGCTTGTACAAATTGGGGGACACCGTCGTGATCAAATTTTCAAAAATGGACAAGAAAGTATTTGAATTTCTATCGCGGAAATACTTGCAAATGCAAACTGGTGGAAATCCATTTGCTTCACCAACAAATATTCCAACCAATATTGAAGGTGGTGCATTGGGTGTTTGGGCTGGGTTTTCTCCTGCATTTGATACGCTCATTTGCGTTCCGTAGCAATCGATTGTTGGCCAGTTTTCGGCTGCATCTTGGATTACTAGCGAGAAAAGGGCTCGATTTTTGTTGGATTTCTGTAACTTTACAAAATTTTCCATTCATGCCCAACCGTGAATGAATTAGCTTATGGAGAACAAGAAATTTATTGATATACGCGCACTGATTGGAAGTAAGAATCCGACGTTGCTCAAGTGGTTACCGGGTTTTGTGCTTCGGTATTTAGAACGTATTTTGCATCAAGACGAGATTAATCAGTTTATAATAGATCATCCAACGCATAAAAACGAAGCATTTTGTCAAGCCGTAATCGACTATTTTAACATTAAAATTGAAGTTGAAGGGTTGGAAAATATTCCGCATGAAGGTGGTGTTACCTTAGCGATGAATCACCCGTTGGGAGGAATGGATGCAATGGCGTTAGTTACTGCAATTCAACACCGACGCGTTGATTTGAAATTCATTGTCAATGATTTATTACTGCACCTAGAAGGAATGAAAGGCATGTTTTTGGGTGTAAACAAACACGGCAAAAACAACGAGGGAACGCATCAAAAAATCGATGATTTATTTGGGTCCGATAGCGTGGTATGTATTTTCCCTGCGGGACTCGTGAGTCGTAAATCCAAGGGAAAAGTGCGTGATCTAGAATGGAGAAAGACGTTTGTCGCTCTTTCTGTAAAACACGGCAATCCGATTGTTCCGATATACATTGATGGCACGTTGTCGCCGTTTTTTTACCGCTTAGCGAATTTTAGAAAATTCATTGGAATTAAAGTGAATATTGAAATGCTGTATTTGGCGAATGAATTATTCAAGCAACGGGATGTGACAATGAAATTGCGCATCGGAAAACCAATTGAACCAAGCACATTCACGGATGATAAATCGTATCGCGAATGGGCTGCGTGGATTCGCGAAAAAGTATACGAATTAGAAAAATAAGCATGAATAGTCAACCCATTATAGATCCAATCGCTGTTTCACTTTTGAAAGAAGAGTTGAACGCATCAACATTTGTGCGTAAGACACGCAAAGGTGATAATCAAATTTACATAATCAATGTGCACAACGCTCCAAACACCTTACAAGAAATAGGTCGTTTGCGCGAAGTTACCTTTCGTGCATCGGGTGGAGGTACCGGATTGCCATTGGATTTGGATGAATTTGATACCAACGAAGTTTGCTACGATCAATTGATTGTTTGGTCGCCAGAGGATGAGGCAATAATCGGAGGTTATCGCTTTATACTTTGCGAAAAGGCAATCAACTCGGTGACGAACGAGATTCACCTCTCGACGAGCCATTATTTTGATTTTTCCGAGAAATTTATTGCAGATTACCTTCCGTATACCATTGAGTTGGGCAGAAGTTGGGTTCAACCGAACTACCAACCAGCTGTAAATCCCAGGAAAGGACTTTTTGCCTTGGATAATATCTGGGATGGATTGGGTGCATTGGTTGTTCAAAATCCTGCAATTAAGTATTTTTTTGGAAAAGTTACGATGTATCCGTCCTACGATCGTGAATCACGTGATTTCTTGTTGCATTTTATGAATCACTATTTTCCCGATAACGATCAGTTGATGCATGCATTTGAGCCGTTGGAGCAATCCTATGACCGACAATTTGTTGAAAATGAATTGAAAGACTTAGATTTCAAAGCGGGATTCAAGGTGCTCAATTCCTATGTTCGTCAACGTGGAGAAATGATTCCACCGTTGGTAAATATTTACATGAATTTGTCACCGACTATGAAAACGTTTGGTACAGCAGTCAATGCTGAATTTGGAAATGTGGAGGAGACTGGAATTTTGGTGACAATCGCGGATATTTATCCCGATAAGAAGGAGCGATACATCTCGCAGTTGTAATTGCGGTCAAAATACGAATAAAAAACCCCAAGTTTGTTTCAGCTTGGGGTTTTTTATTGAAATCAAATATCTACAACTAATTGATGCTTGTCGATTAGTTTTCGTAAGTTCATCAAGGCATAGCGCATTCTTCCCAACGCAGTATTGATGCTGATTCCTTCCAATTCTGCAATGTCTTTGAACGAAAGGTCTTGAAAGATGCGCATACGAATGATTTCCTGCTGTGTGTTGGGCAAGTAATCAATTAATTCAACCATTTGTGTTTCGAGTTCGGAGCGACTCATTGCTTGGAGGGTATTGTCGTCGCCAGAATGCAAAACGCTGAAAATAGAAAAATCCTCGTTTTTGGATGAACTTTCTGAAATCATCCGCACTTTGCTTGATTTTCGAAAATGGTCGATTACCAGATTGTGTGCAATTCGCATTGCCCAAGGCAAAAATTTACCTTCTTCGTTGTAATTTCCTAATTGGAGCGTATTAATTATCTTCACGAATGTTTCTTGAAAGATGTCTTCCGTCAAATCTTGACTTTTAACTTTCATGTAAATAAAACGGTGAATTTTGTTTTTATGACGCATTAAAAGCGTTTCAAAAGCTTTGTTGTTTCCATCTAAATATGCAGAAACAAGTTGTTGGTCATCCATAGTTTTCATAGACATAGCATTCCTCGTTTAAAATGAGCTCGCGCTCTGATTTTTAAATTTTTTAAGAGTAATGTTTTACTATAGGCAACTATTTTTTGAATTTATATTTTGAGCGAATATACATATTTTGCTAGAAAAAACAAGTGTAAATGAAAATTCTAGCAGAATTCGTTTTCCAATTAACGTTACGAAGAAAAGAAAGGTTGGGTTGCGTGATTATTTTTTTATCTTTTTTCAACAACTACAGCCGTGCCGTAAGCGAGAACTTCTGTTACACCTTGCATTACCTCGTTGGATTCATAGCGCATATTAATGATCGCATTTGCTCCAACAAGTTCCGCATTTTTGATCATTAGCTGATACGCCTCTTCGCGAGCGCTTTCGCATAGATTTGTATAGATCGTGCTTTTTCCTCCAAAAATTGTCATGAAACTTCCTACAAAGTTTCCACCCAATCCACGGGATCGAACGGTAATTCCGCGCACGAGACCCAATTGTTCTGTTATCAAAAATCCCTCTAAACTAGTACTCGTGGTAATATGCATTTTTTTGTTCATGTGGTGAATGATTTTATGGATTGATTAAATTTCTGTTGGCAATTCGTGGATATCGACTTCTGGCGAAAGGTGGAATTCATTTTCCGATTTGGCGATAATCACCGATGCAAGGCAGTTTCCGATCACATTAACGCTCGTTCTTGCCATGTCCATCAAGGCGTCGACAGCCAAAATAACACTTGCTTTTTGTGGATCAACACCTGGAATCGTGGCAACTGCTCCGGCGAGAATTACAAAAGATGCACCACGCACGCCTGCAACTCCTTTGCTGGTGAGCATCAATACGAGACAGATTCCGATTTGTTGTCCGATCGTCATGTCGACACCACACATTTGCGCCACAAAAACGGTAGCGAGTGAAAGATAGAGTGTTGTACCGTCCAAATTAAAGCTGTATCCTGTTGGGATTACAAAAGCAACCACTTTTTTCGACACGCCGAGTTGTTCCATGTTTTCCATCGCTTTTGGAAGTGCAGCTTCGCTACTTGCGGTTGCAAAGGCCAACGAGACGGGTTCAGTGATTGCTTTGATAAATCTGCGAACTGGAACTTTTGCAATGAGTGCGATTGGTAAAAGTACGCCACCAAGGAAAATTAAGAGCGCGACATAAAGTGTACCAACAAGTTGCAATAAATTCCCTAAAATTTCAACACCAGATTTGGCTACAGTGCTTGCTAATGCACCAAAAACAGCAAGCGGTGCAATGTACATGACGATGTCGGTAAACTTGAACATGACCTCGCTTAGACCTTCAAAAAAGCTAAGCATCGTGTGTTTGTGGTGTTCATGTTTGACCATTCCGAGTCCGACTGCAAAAATGACAGAAAAGACAACGATTTGAAGAACCTCGTTGTTGAAGATTGATTTTGCAATGTTTTCTGGAAATATTTCTACGATATGATCGCGTTTGTTGGCTTCTTGCGTTTGCGCAAGCAATTTTTCTGATTTGGCTTGATCTTCTGCGCGCGCTTCAATTTTTACTCCGACTCCTGCTTTGCTCACATTGATGGCCAACAACCCAACGAACAGCGCGATCGTCGTTATGATCTCGAAATACAAAATACTTTTCAATCCGATTCTTCCCAATTGTTTCATGTTGGTGTGACCTGCAATTCCTACAACTAGGGTGGCAAAAATAAGTGGCGCAACGAGTGACTTAATCAAGCGCAAAAAGATGATTCCCAAGCGTTCCATTTCAAGCGAAAAAACGGGGAAATCCAATCCGACACCAACGCCGATAATCATGGCAGAGAAAATCCAAAGCGCTAGTTTCTTCCGTTTGAAGGAAACAACGAGCAAAAAGGTCATCAAAACGTATCGAAGTACTTGCAAAAGCACTAAAGTTGTTGGTGTTGGATCTGTTGATTGTGAACTTTTTACATTGCCTTCTATAAAAAACAGAAAGCCAATGAGCATGAAGGTCGTGACGTACGAAAAAAGAGAAAATAATGATTTCATAAAGTGATATTGTCCTTTGATGTGGTTCAAATATAGTTCAAAAAATGCGTTTTTGGGGCAATCAGATGAAAGTTCACTTTACTCAACAATTACTTCATCCAAAAAGATCCACGATTTTTCGCCAGCGCTGATGTGTCCCTCGGGACAAGTCTTGCGATTGACCGCCACAAATTGAATCGCTTTTATAGGCGCTTTTCCCTCGGTGAGAATTTCAAATTCGTGTGTTAAGTTTCCTTTTTTATTCGGTGAAATCGTGTTTTTCACTTTTCCAGCAGGCGAGAAGTTTATGCCATCGGTTGAGATGAATACTTGAATTTCAGTTGGAAAGAAAATCCAAGAGCGCTCATCTTGCAAGCAACTAACGGTTATTTTCGATACGGTTTTAGCGGAGTCGAAGTAAATTTTTCCTTTGGCATCCACTCCTTCATAGCCTTGCCAATCGCCCGAACGGAAATCCGTGCTTGTGGAACGGATTCCATCAATCAGCGCGTTTTCTCCGCCGGCAGCATATTGGTTTGCGTAGATGGATTCCAATTGCAATGAAATGGTATTCGGAGACTTTAAAAACGTTGTGCTTACTGCTTGTTTTTGAGATGATTGGATGATTACTACACCGTCAATAACAACGCCATCTAGGATATTGGATTGACTGATCGTATCATTCAAACTGTAGTTCACGAAAGATTGCGCCTTTAACGTTGTTGTTTCCGAGAAATAAAGCGGTTTCGTGTATCGTGGTGAATGAAATGTTGGCTCGCTTCCGTCGGTCGTGTATGTGATGAAATATGCCGCATAATCCGTTTTCGGAGGTCGGATTCCTGGGGTAATAATTTTAATTTCCGTCGAAATTGAATCCGTAAACGTGCGCCGAGTTTCTGTGAAAAAAGGTACGGGAATCACATCAATTGGCACAACGGATTCGTCGGCAATATCGCGTTTTAGTTGATTCAATGCTAGATTTGGTTTGTTACTCATATAAAAAACGAGTTCACCACCGCCGATGAGCGTTTGTTGATCGATATAGAGTTTGTCGTACAATTTTCCACGAAGTGTTATCGAATCAATGTATTTGTTTTGTGGTGAATTGTTGTGCGTTCGAATGGTAAATGAATTTCCGTTTTCAAACTGAAGTAGTGCGTATTGTTGCAATGGACGACCAAATGTGTAGTTTGGACTTCCTGGGCATACAGGATAGATTCCCATTGCACTCAATGCATACCACGCCGACATTTGTCCACAATCTTCGTTCCCCGACAAACCATCGGGTGCGTTGTGATACATTTCGCGAAGTATTTGGTCTACTTTTTCTTGCGTTTTGTGTGGTTCATTTGTATAATTGTACAAATACGCCATGTGGTGCGAAGGTTCGTTTCCGTGTGCGTATTGACCGATTAATCCTGTAATATCTACTTGGTGGCGTCCTTCTAGTTTACTTTCTGTAGTAAACAAGCGATCGAGCCACGATTGAAGACTGTCTTTCCCTCCTAAAATATGTCTTAACGTTGGAATATGTTGTGGCGCTGCAAGCGAATATTGCCAACTGTTTGCTTCCGTATAATTGAAGTTTACTTCAGCCGGCTGAAAAGGAGTGAACCATTGTCCTCCTCGTCGTGCACGCATGAATTTAGACTGCGGGTCGTATACATTTAAAAAGTTGTACGAACGATTGAGGTATTCTGTGTAAACATTTTCATTTCCAATCTCTTTTGCAAATTGTGCGATGCACCAATCGTCGTAGGCATACTCCAGTGTCTTGGAGACGGATTCTGGTTCCACATTTGTGCCTAAAAAGCCATTGGAAGCATACTGTCTTTTGCCTAATTCATCGTGTTTTGAAGTGGCAATCATTGCTTCAAGTGCCAAATTTGCGTCGAAGTTTCGGATTCCCTTTCGGTATGCATCCAAAATCACGGAAACTGAATGGTATCCAATCATGCAATCGGTCTCATTTCCAACCAATTCCCATACCGGTAAATCGTTTGTTTGTTTGTAAATCCGGAGAAAGGAATTGATAAAATCTTCCGTGCGTTGCGGTTGTGTAATCGTGTAAAGCGGATGCGCTGCGCGGTAGGTGTCCCACAGTGAAAAAACGGAATATTGATTTTTTCCTCCTGATTCGTAGATTTTTCCGTCATTTCCCAAGTATCGTCCATCGACATCTGTGAAAATCGTTGGACACAAGTAGGCGTGATACAATGCCGTGTAGAAGTTGGTCATCACCTCTGTTTCTGGACTCACGAAATTAATCTTACCCAATTCATCGTTCCATTTTCGTTGTGTTTGTTGGTATGCTTTGTTTAAGTTAAACGTTGGAATTTCTTGATTCACATTTTGTTGAGCACCTCGCGTATCCACAGCAGAGATTCCTGTTTTGAGTTGGATCAGTGTAGTCGATTCCGGAAACTCAACGACAAGTTTATGTTGTCCGTTTTGGGTGATGATTTGTTTTTTGATATACGGAACATTGAGTTCCATGTAAAAGTAAATCTGCTGATTTTTTGCCCAGCTTTTGGATTTTCGGTAACCTGAAACGATTTGTTTGTTGGGAGATTCGATGGAAGCATCCAAGACTTCGTCTCGGTGATCTAAGTCAATGAGGATGTATTTTTTGCCCGTTGGATTATTGAAAATGAATTGCTGAATTCCGGATCTTTCCGTCGCAACGAGTGTCACATCGATGTTTGGATCAATCAGTTTTACAGAATATTTTCCCGGGGTTGCATGTTCATCTGCATGCTTGAATTTGGCACCATATCCATTTTTGGAAGCATAACCTGGAATCGTTTTCAGTTTTCCTTGTTGAGGAACCACCAAAATGTCGCATAAATCTGGCACGCCTGTTCCGCTGAGATGCGTAAAACTGAAACCATAAATAATGGAATCGGAATAGTGATATCCAGCACAACCATCCCAACCGTCGTAGCGCGTATCGGGACTTAATTGTACCATCCCAAACGGCGCAGCAGCACCAGGATACGTATGTCCATGTCCACCGGTTCCGATGAACGGATTGACAAATTGGGTATAATCCCAGTTTGAAACCACTCGTTTTGATTGAGTGTTGACTACATCAGGACCGATATATTCTTTGCGTTTTTCTTGTGCTTTCTGAAGTTCGTTTAGTTGACCGAAAAGTGCTTGAGAAAGAAAGAATAGACTTAAAAAAGCAATTAATTTCATTTTGTTTTTGATTGAATGGTTTTCCAAAAGATGGAGGCTGCTGTTCCCAAAACGGCTGCATTTTTGTCGTTTAAACTGGAAATACGTATCTCGATGGCATCTTTGTATATATTTAAAATGTTGGCTTCCATGTACATTTTTACCTTTTGAGCAAAAGACTCACCACTTAACGACAGTCCACCAAAAAGTACATACGCTTGTGGGTCGGAGAAAGCGGCAAAATCAGCAAGCGAACTTCCTAAAATTTCGGCGGTGAATTCAACAATTTCTTGCGCGAATTGATCGCCCTGAGCAGCCAATTCAAAAACCTTCTTCGCACTTGGTTTTTCAAGCGATGGTAATTTGGACGATGATTTGTGCGCAGATTCCAATTCAAGAATGCTTCGGACAACACCCGTCGATGACGCGTATGTTTCCAAGCAACCTTTCCTTCCGCAGCCGCATAATCTTCCGTTGTGTACAACGCGTATGTGACCGTATTCGCCCGCGATACCGTGATGTCCGTATAGTAATTCGCCCTCGGCAATGATTCCGCTACCCAATCCAGTTCCCAATGTGATGGTTACAAAATCATCCAGATCTTTTGCATTTCCAAAAAGTTTTTCACCGAAAGCTGCGGCATTGGCGTCGTTTGTAAGAATGGTTGGTTTATGAAATTTTTTCTCAAATAAATCAGCGAGCGGAATGATTCCCTTCCAGTGCAAATTGGGTGCAAATCGAATCTCTCCTGTAAAATGATTGCCGTTGGGTGCACCAATCCCAATTCCAATGATCTCATCTAAAACACCTTTGTCGCTTAGAAATTGATGAATAAATTCAACAAAATCAGTCGGCTGCTCAAAGTTTCGTGTTGGGAAACTAACTTCGAATAAGATTTCTCCTTCCGAACTAACGAGTCCAAAGGCAATGTTTGTTCCTCCAATGTCGATGCCCAATGCATAATGAATCATAGTAAAAAATTTACATAAAGATAGCAAAAATGCGAAGTCAAGAGCGGTATTTGCTCCGTATCGTCATTAAAAAAAAGAGTCAGTTATAGGAATCTTAACCGGTGACAAAAACGAAATGGGTGAAGAAAAGATCGAAACGTGAGCGTTCGATTTCTGTTTTAAATCTGGCTAATCTTTAGAAGCGTCTTCAGATCATACATCAAAATCTCACTCAGATCGTATTTATCGAATTTATTGTTTTTGTTTGTGTCTGAATGTCCCGTGATGATCAACACGCCTGTTTGTTGATTAATCACCCATGTTCGTGCAAAGAATGCATTTTCGGTCAACTGCGTTTTGGTTTTTCCATCGATCGACAAAATCACCAGTTGTGTTGGATCATTCCAGTTGATACCACTTTTTCCATCTAAATCCACAGATCGGGTTGAAACTAACACCAAGTTGATTCCAAGTGCATCGATTTTGACATGTTCGATGGTTCCGATAGAACCGCCAGCAGGAAATTCGACGGTATTCTTTTCGCCAGTTTTGGTATTGATAAAAAGTAGATACCGGTTGGTTGTTTCAATCAATTTTGTCCATGTTTCAACAGAAGCGACAACATACTCTGTTCCTTTGAGCTCCTGGAGCCGATTGAAGTGCGTGTTTTCAACTTTACTTTGCGCATAACTCATCAATTGGATCAACACAAAAAGTGGAATTAGTTTAAGTTTCATTGCTTTAAAAAAATAAGATGGATTACTGTTTTTTTTCGTTGTACAAAGCAAACGGCAAAAAAAAGAGGTGTACATTGTTGAACACCTCTCTGAAAATCGTCGATTGTCTGATTAGTTAACTTTATCAGTCAATTCAGAACCAGCTTTAAATTTAACCACTTTTTTAGCTTCGATTTTGATTTCTTTACCAGTTTGTGGGTTACGACCTGTTCTTGCTGCTCTTTCAGATACAGAAAAAGAACCGAATCCTACTAGAGAAATTCTGTCGTTAGCTTTAAGTGCTGCTGAAGTTGCAGCTACAAATCCGTCTAATGCTTTTTTAGCATCAGCTTTAGATAATCCAGATTCGTTAGCGATTGCATCAATCAATTCTGCTTTGTTCATAGTTCTTGGTTTTTAGAATATTTTCTATTAATTTATCGAAACAAATATAACCGAATATCTAAGCGTAGAGCGACTTTTGAAAAAAAAAAAATCAATTTGTTGAAAAATGCAAAGACTTGTTGAAAACAAAAAATAGAAGTTGAACCGTTTATAGTATTGATATTCAACATCTTAAAATATAAAGCCTTAAAATTCAGCAATTAAGATTTTTTTAGAGAATTTTCGCTTTTTTGTCGACAAAACGCCTTTTTTGAACGTTTTAATTTCAGTCGAGCGTTTATTTTTCACCTATTTTCCACTCTGAAATTTGATATCCGGCTGTAAATTCTTTGTAGTTCATTTTTCGTTTTCCCTCGATTTGTAGCTCAATAACTTTTACGTAGAAGTCGCTGCATGGCATAAAAATTCCGTCTTTGTTTTGAAAAGGTCGGCTATACTGTTGTGTTTCCAAGGTAGTAACTTCTGTTTTGAAAATTTTCAGGGATTTCGTTTCGTTCTTCTCGGAGTGATGCATCATTGTCCATGCCGTTGGATACGGAGAAAAACCTCGGCAGAAATTGTGAACGGTTTGAGCGGACTGACTCCAATGGATCTCGCACATTGGCTTGAATATTTTCGGAGCGATTTTCAAATCACTCGATTCAATCAACGATGCCTGAGGAATTCGTTTTACGTCTCCATTAGCAATTTGATCGACGCTTTTTACAACAAGCTCGCGTCCCAACAGCATGAGTTTGTCATGCAGTTCTCCAGCTGTTTCATTGGGAAGAATTGAAATCGCTTGCCGTTCGATGATCAGTCCGGTGTCAATTTCTTGTTCGATAAAGAACGTTGTTACACCCGTTTCCGCTTCTCCGTTCACGACCGCCCAATTGATTGGCGCTGCACCTCGGTATTGCGGAAGGAGGGAAGCATGTAGGTTGATTGTTCCTTTCGGCGGCATGTTCCAAACGACTTCCGGCAACATGCGAAATGCGACTACTACAAATAGATCCGCAGATAGTGAATTCAATTCTGAAATAAAGTTTTCATCCTTCAGGTTGGTCGGTTGGAGAATCGGAACTGCTTTTTGAACCGCATATTTTTTGACCGCACTTTCTGAAAGTTGTTGACCCCGACCTGCGGGTTTATCAGGCGCTGTGATTACACCCACTACGTGGTGTTTGGAATTCATGAGACCATCCAAGATTTCGACTGCAAAATCGGGCGTTCCCATGAAAACGATTCGCAACGGATTTGAATTCATATTTGTGTGTTTTTCCAGTTAAAAAATTTGAGGTAGAGGATGGAAAGAAGTCCAAGCGTGCAAAAGTAAATGTATTCTACCGACCACACCCAAAAAATATCAAAATGTCCAACTTTCACGAAGAAATAGGCGCTAGTAATGTAAGCCAACACGCTAAAAAATTCGATGGCAAAGCTCATTTGCGTATTCCCAGATCCGTTCACCGTTTGGAATTTCACGCTGATTAATCCAAAGATAAAAATCGAACCAGAAACATACATCAAAATGTTAGCACTTTGTTCCAAATACTGCTCATTTGGATTGATAAGTGCGATTAGCTTCTCAGGATACAGAAACGATCCATGAAAGAAGACAAGTAGAAAAATTAGTGTCAAAAATTGGATCCGTCGTTGAATCGTTTTGAGTGCCTGAAAGTCTTTGCGTCCGATGTATTGCGAGATGTAGGTTTTCGTAGTTGCAGCAAATCCCCAGATCGGCACAAACGCGAGAAAGTAAATGGAACGGATGTTTTGTGAAATTGTCAGCTCTGATTTCCCCATTTGCTCGATCCATGTGAAGAAAATCGTCCACGTAGCGAGCGCCATAAATCCCTGTAAAAAGAGTGGAGAACCAATTTTAATGAGTTCAACAAACGATTTCCACTGAAAAGCAAAGTGCGAAAAGAGCCCATATTTCTTAACTTCTTTGCTGAAAATCAGAAAAAGTGAAAGAAAAAGCATTCCGAATCCATCTGCTAACGTCGACGCCAACGCTGCTCCTTCAAGCCCCATTTCGGGGATGAATTTCCATCCAAAAATGAACAGGTAGTCCATCAAAATGTTGGAGCAAGCCACAATGACTGCGCTTACCAGTACAACCCAGGTTTTCCCGATCGCATATAGAAAAGCTTGGATTGAAAGCGTGATAACTCCAAAGAAAAGGGCAAAACTACGGATGTTTAAAAATGAAATTTGTGCTTGTGCCAAGTCTTGGTGTTTGGAATAAGTTGGCAACAACACAGGCATGATAAAATACATAATAGAAAATAGAACAATGCCGAACACACTCATTGTGAAAATGGATGTACCAAAAATTCGTCCGATGGCACCGATGTTATCCTGACCGATTCTGCGTGCAATTAGGATCTGAGATCCATCACTCATTCCCATCAATGCTGCAAACATGGTGACGTAGATGAGTCCAGCATTTCCATTTGCGTCGAATGCCAAGGTGCTGTAACGACTCAAGAAACCTGCGTCGGTTAAAAACACAATGGATTGAATGAAACTGGAGACCATCAGTGGCAAAGCCACGCTCAAAATGGTTCTATAACGTAAATCGAGCATCGGTTAATCGACTTGAATTACCAAGCCCTTCAAGTATTCTCCCTCGGGATGAAACGCATTGATGGGATGATCCGCTGGTTGATGCAATTGCTCTAAAATTCGAACTTTACGTCCGCTTTCAATTGCTGCTGCGATAATTGTGTTGGTGAACAAATATTTATCTACGACTTGGGAGCACGAGAATGTAAAAATTAGTCCACCTGGTTTTATTTGTCGAATTGCATGGGCATTCAAACGTTTGTACCCTTGAATCGCTTTGTGTCGTTTGTCGCGATGTTTTGCAAACGCGGGCGGATCGAGAATAATCACGTCGTATGCTTCGGGCAATTCTTTGATATATTCCATTGTATCAGCAACAATCGAAGCGTGATTTGCTTCCATTTGATTGAGTTTTACATTGGCATCTGTTAATTCGATTGCTTTTTTTGAACTATCAAGTGAATGGGCAAGTGTTGCTCCACCTGCAATTGCCGACAAGCTAAATCCACCGGAATAGCAAAAGGTGTTGAGTACTTTTTTGCCCAAGGCGTATTTACCGACTAAACTTCGGTTTTCTCGTTGATCGATGAAAAAACCAGTTTTTTGTCCATGTACCCAATCGATTGCGTATTGAATGCCGTTCTCGATTGCTACGTGTGGTGTTTCGCACGTTCCGAAGATGTATTCATTTTGAATGTCTAAACGCGCTGGAAGCGTATCGCTTGATTTGGAGTAAATTGCGATTAATTTTGATCCAAGTACTTTTTGTAATGAAGCAGAAATCAATTCCAATGATTGAAACATACCGATGCTGTGGCATTGAATGACGGCAACTCCGTTATAAAAATCAACAATTAATCCTGGTAGAGAATCGCCTTCACCGTGAATTAATCTAAAAATGTTGTTCTTTTCGTTGAGCAAATTTAAACTCAAGCGCATGTTAACCGCGTTTCCGATACGTTCTTCAAAAAAGGAAGCGTCAATCGGACGATCTTCAAATGTCAATACACGAACAGCGATTGTGCTTGGTTGAAAGTGACCGCGTGCAATGAATCGTTTTTTGTTGTCAAAAACATCTACAATTTCGCCTTCTAAAATATCCGAAGTATCCGTTTCGATTGCACCTGAAAATATCCATGGGTGGAAACGTTCGATGGAATTCAATTTATTTTTGCGAATGATGATGGATTTGTGTGACATGTTTTTTTGAATAATTGACTTCACAAAGGTATCAAGGTTATTTGAAAGTCTTGTATTTATTCAAATTATTTCGAGTTGCATCTTATTTGTAGTAGGATCGGATCGTTGCTTTTTGAAAGGAAAGCAACGGGTCCTGAAAAATCTGATTCGTTCTCTCATTTAGTGTTTATTTCCGATTTAAATTCGGTAGTTTATTTTTTTAAAATTTATATTTATTTTGTTGTTAATCATTATTTTGATGTGATTTGCGAAATTTATTTACTTCCCAAATGTGTTAAATTAACATAGATTTGGGAAGTTAATTGTTTAACTAATTTCGTCAAATAGTATTTCCATAGTGAATTCATTTTCTACCAATTCATGGTAATAGCTATTTTCAACGATGCCAAAGGTGGTAATGAATGTGAGTGTTACCGCATAAGACGGTCCGATTTCTTTTTTGAGTTGATCAACTTTATTTCTGAGATTTTCAGCTCCTTTTTTGTCAATTTGAAAGCGGGTGGTATGGAATTTCATTTCACATAAATTTACCCAGCGATCGGCGCGTTTGATAACTAGATCAACTTGCGCAGTTTCGTTCGACCAAGCTGAATGCACCGAATGAATTCCTTCGATTTTAAGTGCTTTTTTGATTTGTTGAATGTGTTTTAAACAAATGGTTTCAAAGTTAAAACCTGCCCATGAGATGTAGGATTGCTTCTGAAACATGGTTTTCCAGAAGTGGTCTCCTTGGTTTTTATTTGGCTCGATGAATTGGAGGTAAAATCGCGTATATTCATCTGAAAGACGAAACAGAGTTTGCTTGGATTTTTTACCAAAACCTCGGTATTTTGAAACAAAACCCGATGCGATTAATTCCTCCAATGCTCGGGTGAAAGCACCACCGCCAAATTGACCTGATTTCACAATTAGTTCATCCCGCATAATACCTTTATTGACCTTCGCAAGCGTTCGAACAATCGCATTGTGTGAATTGGAATGCGTAAATAAGGATTGAAAGATTTCTTCAAACCATAAAAATTATTTACTTCTCGAATGTATTATGAAAAGTGAGATTTGTGAAGTTTATTTTAATTTTTGTGGTTGTTATATGTAATTAATAACTTCCCAAATTTGGTAAAATATGATTGTTACCGGCAATTATTTAATAGAAATGCCGTTGTAAAAATAAATTTATTACCTTTAAACAAAAAACAAGATTATGACACGCAGATCCAATCATGTCGTTCCGTCAAAAGCAGACGGTTGGGCAGTTAAAAAATCCGGAGCAGTTAAAGCTTCACGAAACTTTGACACTAAAGAAGAAGCTGTAAAGTATGGTCGCGAATTAAGTAAAAATGAAAAGACTGAATTATACATTCATAAATCAAATGGTATGATTCAGAATAGAAATTCTTACGGTAATGATCCTAATCCACCAAGAGATAGAAAATAATGAGCTTTGACAAAAACGTTTTCATAAACTGTCCATTTGATACTTCATACATCAATGACCTTTTAAAACCTATGATATATCTGATTGTAAGAAACGGATACAAACCTCGGCTTTCTTTAGAAGTTTCAGATTCTGGTCAAGTAAGACTAGAGAAGATTACAGATATTATCAAAAATTGTAAATATAGCATCCACGATTTGTCTTTAGTAAAATCAGTTAAGGCAAAAGAGTTTGCAAGAATGAATATGCCATTTGAATTAGGCATTGATTATGGTTTGAGAAAAAGTGGAATTAAACCTTTAGATACAAAACAATTTTTGATTCTGGAAGCTGTAAAATATGATTACATGAAAGCATTATCAGATATTAATGGTTTTGACATCAAGGTACATGGAAATAATACAGAAAAGCTTTTTGAAAATTTATATAAATGGTCAAGCGAAACGCTGAAAATCAATAAGCAAGATCCGCCTCTTAAGCTTTTCTATGACTATACTGATTTCATTGCAACACTTTTTGATGATAAAGCTATAGAACTTGGGTCTGAAAAACTAGCTCGAAATTACCTTGAAAATGTTAGTATCCCAGAATACATCCAGGAGATTTCAGAAAGATTATAACTGCCGGTAACAGCGGTATCGTCGCAATGTCTCGAATTTCTTAGCCTCTACTCTATTTTTCACGAAGAAATTATATCTTTAACGGAGAAAACTCGGTTCGCAAATCCGCCACTGCGCGAGGCCGCGAACCGATTTGGGAAGTAGATAATTGCATCTTTGTGATGCTTTTTTTAGCTTTTTTGTTCACAAATGAGGAATAAAATCAAGTGAATTCACCTAAAAAGGACTAGATTTACACACATAATTTGAAGTAATTGAGCTAGTGAATAAACTTCTCCAAATCAACGATTCTCTTCCACTCACGTGTTCTCGCAGAGGAACATGTTGTCACGGGAATCAAGTTTTTCTTAATCCGTGGGAATTAAGACGATTAGCAACAGAAAGACAGTTGGAAGTGCGTGATTTCAGTGCGCAGTTTTGCGACTGGAATGGAATTCGGCTGAAGTTTGATGGATTGAAAGATCAAAGAAACAAGAAATCCTGCAATTTGTACATTCCCAATGTTGGATGTTCGATGCACGAAGCGCGTCCGCTGGCTTGTCGCTTATTTCCGCTGGGAAGACAAGTGCAAGAAGGGAAATCTACGTATTTATTTCAAGGAAATCAGTTTCCTTGTTTAGACGGTTGTTCAGAAGTGAATCAATTGCCCTTTCTGACTGTTGAAAATTATTTGGAAGGACAAAAAGTGACGGAATTTGAGCAAGCGCAAGATGCTTATTTGGAACTGATGCAAAACTTAGCGGATGTGGCTTGTATGTTGTTTTTTGACACCGGATTGGCGCAATCAGGAGACACAAAAACGCGCGAATTATGGAGGAGAATGGGAGGAGAGGACGTTGCGTTGCTTGTAGATCGAATCGGGGAAAATTGGTTTCAGATGCTGATTCACCCTTCGATTTCATTTGACCCCATAAATTCATCTACGTTCGTCCACGATCACGAAATGCTGTTGATTGAGAAAATACAAGACCACATTAATCAGTTGACTACGTTTCCCGAAATCAGTGATTTTTCGATTGAAATAATGGCTTGCGCCTTGTTAATCGGGAAAACAATAGGCGCTGACGTAAAAGCCTTGGCGGAAATGTGGAGTGAATTAAAGGCGTAGTAGGTTTTAAGCGCAGTCACTTTTTAAAACAAAAAAGACCATCTTAAAAAGACAGTCTTTACTTCGTTATTATCGTTGAAAATATTATTTCGTAACAATTTTTACATCCACCGCGTTCATTCCTTTCATGCCTTTTTCCATACGGAAAGTCACTTTATCGCCTTCTTGGATTTGATCGATGTGTGCATTTACATGCGAGAAAACACTTTCCTGTGAATCACGGTCTTTGATGAAACCATATCCTTTAGATGTATCAAAAAAAGTAACTGTTCCAAAACGATTTGGATCAACTTCCTCTTCTTGTGCTCTTGCTGGTACTCCGATTTCGATATCCGCAGCAATGATTTTTTTCTTTTTGGTTGGATCCGGTGGAGTAGAAGTAAGATTCCCGTTTTCGTCAACATAAGCAATCATGTCGTCAAAACTCGCTGTGCCTCCGTTTGCTTTACGTTCTTCTTTGCGTTTGTCTTTGTCTTCTTTTTTCTTTTGTCTGATTTTTTCTTTCTCTTTTTTGACCCAAGTTTCTTGTGATTTCGCCATACTTAAAATTACTGCTTTATTAATTAATTCGAAAAGACAACCTAAACAGCTTGTTTGGAAAAATAATGGCTAAAGAATTTTACGCTGAAATTGCCTTTTTACAAAGTTACATGAAATATCTGAGTTAAACTAAATTTTTTCAGATTATCCAATCGCCATCAGGGATTGAAATCGATCGCAAACAATCTAGATTCTACAATTCGTAATGAATTAAATTTCTTAATTTCGCATTTCTATCGAGGAAACGTGGTTTTCTCACGCAATATTTGAAGTAAAAAACACATGAAAATAAGTTATAACTGGTTAAAACAGTACGTTGACACGACGCTTCCAGCTGAAGAATTGGGTAAGATCTTGACAGAAACTGGATTAGAAGTCGATGGAATTGAAAAGATTGAGAGTATTCCTGGTGGATTGGAAGGCGTTTTTGTAGGAGAAGTATTGACCTGCGAGAAACATCCAGATGCGGATAAGTTGAAAGTTACCACAGTATCAGTTGGTGGTGAGCCGCTTCAAATCGTTTGTGGTGCGCCAAATGTTGCTGCAGGACAAAAAGTGATTGTTGCAACTGTTGGTTGTACACTTTATCCAACGCCAGAAGAACCTTTTAAAATCAAGTTGTCGAAAATTCGTGGCGTTGAATCGCAAGGTATGTTGTGCGCTGAAGATGAATTGGGATTGGGGAAATCACACGATGGAATTTTAGTCCTGGATCCATCCACTCCAGTCGGAACTCCAGCAGCTACCTATTTTGAATTGGAAGATGATTTTCAAATCGAAATCGGGCTGACTCCCAACCGTGCCGATGCAATGGGACATATCGGAGTTGCGCGCGACTTGATTGCGTATTTGAACGTTCATCAAGGATTGGGATTGCAATTGAATTTACCGCCGGTTGAGGAATTGATACCAGCTTCGAATGCTGTTCCGATCGATATCGCAATCGAAAATGTGGATTTTTGTCCGCGTTACGCTGGTGTAAGTCTGCGCGATGTGGAAGTCAAAGCTTCTCCTGCTTGGCTCCAAAAACGTTTGCGGGCCGTAGGATTGAGTCCAATCAACAATGTGGTCGACTGTACCAATTACGTGATGCGTGAATTGGGGACGCCGTTGCATGCTTTTGACGCAGCAGCATTGAACGGGAAAATCGTTGTGAGAAATGCAACAACTGGTTCGAAGTTCAAAACACTAGACGGTGTTGAGCGTACTTTGGACAGTTCCAATCTGATGATTACCAATGGGTCTGAAAATTTAGCGATCGCAGGTGTGTTTGGCGGATTGGATTCTGGGATTTCTGAAAAAACAACGTCGATTTTTATTGAATCTGCTTATTTTAATCCGGTGTCGGTTCGCAAAACCGCTAAATT
>SSGT01000157.1 GCA_008017065.1 Crocinitomicaceae bacterium | reverse complement strand
GTTGCAGCTGCCCGCAAATAATCAGTTTTCGGGGTGATTTTTCCCAAATTTGACGAATTTCACTGCGTTGGTGTCCGTTTAACTGAACGCGTCCTTCTGCAACACGAATAGTTTTGTAATCGAGCTTGTCAAAATCGACTAGTTCTTGACCATACAACGGTTCAGAGAACGGTAAATTTAAGTGAACGGGTCCTTTGACGTTACCTGTTGCATGATGAAACGCAGCTGCAATCTCGCGGGAAATCATCCAGTCAAAATCGGCGGAGTTTTCTTCTGGCAGGGTAACGGAGTAGCGGATGTGACTGTTAAATACATTGTCTTGCACAATGGTTTGTCCATCGCCTTGATTCACCCATGCCTGTGGTCGATCTGCTGAAAAAACGACCAGTGGAACCTGCTGATAATACGCTTCTGCTACAGCTGGATAGTAATTCAGCGGCGCGGATCCAGAAGTACATAATACGCCAACGGGCTGTTTGAGTTGTTGAGCCATTCCCAACGCATAAAAAGCGGCTGATCGTTCGTCTGGTATAACGATTGTTTCAATTTCGGGGTGTTGATTAAATGCGATAATCAGCGGTGCATTTCGTGATCCAGGTGAAACGACAACTTGTTTTAATCCAAAAGCAACGCATTGTGCAACTAAAATTTGGACTCCTTTTTTATTACTCGATTGTATCATGTCTCTGAAAAATGCGGTGGTTCGTTTTTTGTACTTTTTTGCGTGTGTAAATTTACAAAAGAAATCAAATTTGCTCGATCACATTGAGTAAAGTTCTGCTTTTGTTCTCGGTTTCCTGCCATTCTAATTCGGGTACAGATTGCGGCGTGAAGCCTCCGCCAACGTACAAGAAAATTCGATCCTGTTGAATCTGAGCACAGCGTAAGTTGACGTACAAACGTGCCTTGTCGGATTCTAATATTCCGATCATACCGGTGTAAAGTCCACGATCATGCACTTCCGTTGATTGGATCAAGGCCATCGCTTCCGCTCGTGGTAATCCACTTACAGCAGGAGTAGGATGCAAGCGCTGCGCAACTTCCCACGGTGAAAGTTGATTGATTTCAGCGCTGATATCGGTGCGTAGGTGGGTTACTGGTCCCGCCTCAAAATCGTATGGTCCTGCTGCTTCAATGCTGTCGACTTGTAATTCTTTGAGTTGATCCACAATAAAATCGGTGACAAGTTCTTGCTCAATTTGTTCCTTTTCACCCCATTCGATTGCGTCAGCCGTTGGTTTTGTTCCAGCAAGCGCCATCGTGAAGATCCACGAATCGTGAGCCTCCAAGAGTACTTCCGGACTCGCTCCAATCCATGTTCCGAGGAGTTTACTGGACAGGAGGTATACCAACGCATTGGGATATCGTAGGCACAGTTCTTCATACAACTGAATTGCTTTCGAACCATCAAACGGTGTGGTTTTGACGCGTGAAAAAACGGCTTTTCCGAGGTTCAATTGATGGATTCCATTTAAAAACGCATTGGCTTGTAAGATGTACTCCCGTTGCGTGAACACATACGGTTCTTTAGTTTGAAAGTGCAATTCAACCGAAGGGTCGTTTTCCAAAGCTTGGAAATAATAACAGTTCGTAGCATCAAAAGACGAAAAAATAAATCCTTCCTGCATGCGATCCGGAGTTGTTTGCACCAATGTCCCGTATACGGTGTTGCTAGCTTCGGAAGGGAATCGATATTTCAAGAGGTCTTTTGACATTATTTTCGTTTTATTTTTGAACAACCATGACGGTCAATCTTCCCGTACAAATTAATTTTCCAGTTTCATTGTCTACCAAATCCACTTGCCACACGTGCGTTCGCTTACCAGCATGAACAATTTTACCAATGGCTTTGACTATTCCTGACTTCATTCCACCAACGTGGTTCGCATTGACTTCCAATCCTACGGGATATTCCTTCCGCAAATCGCACAGCAATGCCGAACCAATTGAACCGATGCTTTCGATCAACGCCGCGCTCGCTCCACCATGTAACAATCCCATCGGCTGATGTGTTCGATGATCAACGGGCATTGTTGCGACAATTTGTTCATCACTAATTTCGATGCAACGGATGTCTAAAAATTCCATCAATGTGTTGCGGTTGAATGCATTGATTTGCTCTAAATCGGTTGTGTTCCATTTCATGATGCTAAAATTAATCAATGAGCAGAATGAGCAATCGAAAAACGCGAGTTTTTATAAATATTTCACAAACCTTGGATTCTATTTTGAAATACACGTGAATTTGTTTCGAAAAGTGGGCAAACAATTCCCGTTTTTGTTCCATGAAATGCATTATTTTTGCAAGAAATAGTTCAGTCATGGATTTTCAATTAGTTTCCGATTTTTCTCCCACCGGTGATCAGCCCGAAGCAATCAAGCAATTGGTAAAAGGTGTGGTGGATGGAGTAGAGCATCAAACCTTGTTGGGAGTAACGGGAAGTGGAAAAACATTTACGATTGCCAATGTGATTGAACAAATTAACCGTCCGACCTTAATTCTTTCACACAACAAAACCTTGGCGGCACAATTGTATGGTGAATTCAAGCAATTTTTCCCGAATAATGCGGTCGAGTATTTCGTCTCGTATTATGATTATTATCAGCCTGAAGCCTATCTGCCAGTGACGGATACGTTTATCGAGAAAGATTTGGCTATCAACGATGAGTTAGAGAAATTGCGACTTTCGGCAACGTCCGCTTTGCTTTCGGGTCGAAAAGATGTCATTGTGGTGTCTTCGGTTTCATGTATTTACGGGATTGGAAATCCGCATGAGTTTGAGAAAAGCATCATGCATCTCAAAAAAGGACAACGTATTTCGCGGAATAAATTTTTGTTGCGCTTGGTAGAAAATTTGTACTCGCGTGCTGTGGATGATTTTAAACGAGGGACGTTTCGGGTAAAAGGGGATACGGTGGACATTTATTTGGCCTATGCCGATTATGCGGTTCGTTTTGAATTTTGGGGAGACGATATCGAGGGAATTTTTGCGGTTGACCCAATTTCGATGCACAAAATAGATTCTTACGAAGAAATCAATATTTATCCGGCAAATATTTTCGTGTCAAGTCCAGAAACTACACGCATGGCAATTGATCAAATTGGCGAGGACATGGTGTTGCAAGTCGAGAATTTTAAACGTGAAGGCAAAATTTTCGAAGCAAAAAGACTCGAAGAACGGGTTTCGTATGATTTGGAAATGATGCGTGAATTGGGATATTGTTCTGGAATTGAGAATTATTCTCGCTATTTCGATCAACGAGAGCCAGGTACTCGTCCGTTCTGTTTGATTGATTATTTTCCGAAAGATTTTTTGATGGTGGTGGATGAAAGTCATGTCACGCTGCCTCAAATCAGAGCGATGTATGGTGGCGACCGTGCTCGGAAAATCAATTTGGTAGACTACGGGTTTCGTTTGCAAGCAGCGATGGATAATCGACCGTTGAAGTTTGAAGAATTTGAATCAATCACCAACCAAATGATCTATGTTTCCGCTACACCTGCGGTATTTGAATTGGAAAAATCAGAAGGGATTGTAGTGGAGCAATTGATTCGTCCGACTGGATTGTTGGATCCAATCATTGAAGTACGTCCGAGTTTGAATCAAATTGATAATTTAATTGAAGAAATTCAATTGCGTATCGATCGTGATGAGCGCACCTTGGTTACCACCTTGACCAAACGAATGGCAGAAGAATTACAAAAATACTTGGATAAACTTGGAATTCCATGCCGATACATTCACAGTGAAGTGGACACAATTGAGCGTGTGGAGATTTTACGTCAGTTGCGCTTGGGTGATTTTGATGTATTGATCGGGGTGAATTTGCTTCGGGAAGGACTGGATTTGCCAGAAGTTTCGTTGGTTGCTATTTTGGATGCAGACAAAGAAGGTTTTTTGCGTGACGAACGTTCGCTTGTACAAACAGTTGGTCGCGCGGCACGAAATGTGAATGGCATGGTGATCATGTATGCAGACAAGATTACGATGTCGATGGAAAAAACCATCAGTGAAACGGCGCGAAGACGGGCGATGCAAATAGCATACAACGAGGAACATGGCTTGGTACCGACGGCGCTGAATAAATCGAAAGAACGTATTATGGAATCGACTGTTGTTGCCGATGGAGATTATGAAAACCGCCATCCAACGCCAGATCCTGATGCGAAGTTGACGCTCGCCGCGGACCCAATTATCGCCTACATGACGCCCGAACAATTGGATAAAACGATCGCATTTACTAAAAAATCGATGGAGAAAGCTGCCAAAGAATTGGATTTCATCGAAGCGGCTCGTTTGCGGGATGAACTTTTTGAACTTCAGAAATTAAAAAAGTAATTTTCTTATTAT
The DNA here is from genome assembly GCA_008017065.1 of Crocinitomicaceae bacterium. Classification (GTDB taxonomy): domain Bacteria; phylum Bacteroidota; class Bacteroidia; order Flavobacteriales_D; family Crocinitomicaceae; genus JAQVCM01. Next base: position 4,374 of record SSGT01000157.1, on the reverse strand, counting down.
TAATTTAATCCCTATCGTTCCCAGAATGAGTACTTTTGAATCCAAAAAAACACCATTTGAGATCCAATAGTACCATTTTTGAACAGCGGAAACTCGCCAATTTTTTATACGGCGTATACATTCTAGCGATTTTGGTTTTACTCGTGATCCCGCCGTCGGACGGGATTAAGTTGAATAAGATCATTTTTGGTATTCGTACGGATTTAGTAATTCATGCGACGATGTTTGTTCCATTCATGGCGTACTTTTGGTTTCAAGATTGGGTCCAAAATTCGTTCCGTCGTTTTATTCGCTTTTTTGGTTATGGTATTTTATTCGCCGCTTGTTGTGAGTCGTTGCATTTGATAATTCCGTACCGAAGTTTCGATATTGTTGATTTTTTCGCAAATGTCACGGGGCTTACAATTGGATCTTCCATTTTTTTCGTGAAGCGAAATCGAATTTAATGTTCACAGGCTCTTCCTTGTTTTTCACCTTTCTCGAAGAGCGCATCTAAATCCGCAATTTCTTTCAGTAATTCTGGCGACGGAGGAATGTTTTGGAGTTTTGATAAATCGGGTTGTCCGGCATCCACCCAAGCGGTATACCAAAAAGATCCCACCGCAATAATTGCGTTTCGCATTCGTCGTTCAACCATGCCATTCAACCGTTCGTGATACGCCTGCGAAAATTCCATGGAATAGGTCTGAACGGTAGTGTTTCCGCGTTGCTCAAAAGCATATTTTTTGTCGGACGGAAATTTTTCGGTTAGTTCTTTTTCGAACCGCAATACCGAATCCAACGCATAATGTGATTGCTCTACAACTCCCCACGTGTAGTTGAGCGGATTGCTGAGGTATTGACTTTTTCCAACAAAGTAATCGTATTCTTCCATGTTGATTTCTACCAAGCGACTTTCCCACAAACCATGTATGCCTTTTTGACCTGTCAACTGACCGTTGTAATTTTCAGTTGTGTGCAAAGGAACGTGTGCGTCTCCAATGTAATGTCCCAAATCGGCTGAATATTTGAGGATTAAATCCACATTTTTCGCCTCAAAAGCGCGTTGCAATTTCAGCTTCATCAATTGAATATGCCACGGTACAATTCCGTATGCATGCAACGTGTCCTCCGTGTATTTTTCAATCGCTTTGGTCCATTGACGCGGCACAACTTCAAACGGATTGACTCCGCCAACTGCATAGTGATCAATGTCGATGAAATGACATTCTGCTTCGCCTTTCACTGCATAGCGCCTTTTATCGGGATCCACAGCATGTTCTGTTATGTATTCAATGTGTTCTTTGTAAAAGCCAAACATTTCGGGCGGAAGCGTAAATATTGCCACGCGGTTGATGCGTTTGTGACCATAAAAACCCCACGCGTTTGAGCTGGTGGACGCAGTTGGGCGACTCATGCCTGCGAATACAAAGGCAATGGTTAAAATGCCGAAAAATTTAATCTTGTATTTGAACCAATTTTCCATTTTTCAATATCGGTATAACTGTTGACTGATTGGGTGTCAGACAGTACTTGATATCTTCGTTCAGGTTCAGATTTTTCAATCTTCTGCGGTGCGAACTTGATTTCAAGAAACCAAAGTAGTTGTCCTTGGCAGAAAGATACAAATATTTTGCAGCAATCGACGAATCTTCATCCGAAGTAAATTTTCCGGTGCTCAATAAGTAATCTGAAATCGCGCCCGCACAAATCGTATCTTCGAGGTTGAATTTGTCTTGCCAGCCAGAACACAAGCACAATACGTTTTTGTCTTGTTTTTCCAACCATTCACAAAGTGCTTGGAGGTTTAAAAATGAACCTACAACCACAATTTCCGCGTCTTTTGCGACATCGAGTGATTTTGTTCCGTTGGTGGTTGTCAGCACAACTTCTTGCCCTCGGAACTCCTCTTTCATGTAACTGAAGGGCGAGTTTCCAAAGTCAAAACCCTCAACGATTTGACCTTTTCGTTCAGCACCTGCTAAATACCCTTTTTGTTTGTATTCCCAAGCTTCTTCAACGGTTGGTACAGGAATGATTGCTTTAATTCCATTGTCAAATGCCGCGCAAATAGCAGAAGTTGCTCGTAGTACGTCGATCACGACAACAATTTCGAATTCATCTTTGTAATAGGCGTATTCTCCCGGTGTAAAACACACCTCAACGTGTTTGCGATTGTCCATAAGTTGCAAAGGTAGAAAAATACGAAGGTTTTACAAGATTTAGGTGTAAATAGAATTCGAAAACTCACTGCGATCGTACATGCCGTTGAAGGCGTTTCACGAGTAAAATGGCTGGTTTTTCAAACAGATAGAAGGCAATCCAACTTCCAAAAATTGAGAGTACTACGGCGATCACTAGTAGGATGATGATCGAAAGGGGAGAAGTGACATGACGTGCCGTGAAATACAAAAACGTCCCTCCGAAAAGGCCATGAAAGAGGTAAAAACTATACGTTCGAAGTGCAAATGTTGGAAAAAAAACACGATTTGATTGGAAGAGAAATCCGACAAAAAACAGACCTAAGGTGATTGATGTGAGCGGATTAAATGTCATTGAAACGACACCAAGTTGGAGAATCAAAAGCGCAATCAATGTATTCAACGTAATTTTTTCACTTCGGAATGAAAACAAAAAGTAGCCGCTCATAATCATGGGAAGGTATTCAAAAAGTAGGTTGTTGTCTCGCCAGAAGTAACCCGTGGTAGCCGTGATACTCCCAAGCACGTAAAATCCGATCGGTGATTTGATTCGGTCCAACAGCGGAAAGAGGATGCTGATAAACAGGTAAAATTGTATTTCAATTGCCAAGGTCCAAAAAATCGGATTGTAGTAGGTGGTCGAAGTGAAATTGGCGGTGAATGTGATGTTGGCGAGCAATCGGCCCCATTCAATCGAAAAAGGGAGTTGATTGTACCGTTTGAAAAGGAAATCAAGCATCAGATAGCCCGCTATACACGCCAGAAACGGAATGTAAATCCGAAGAATGCGTTTGAAAATGAAGTGACCAATGTGTGCCAGTTGGTAATTTGTGTTTTTCAAATGTGCAGGAATGACGTAACCTGTAATCACAAAGAAAACGAAGACGGTGGTAAATAAAACATCGAGAAAACCCTGTAACCATTGGTTGGATTGATTCACCAAAAAACCAGTATGGTCGGAGTGCTGGATGAAATGAAACAAGCTCAAGCAGATCGCAGCGACTACTTTTGCATTTTCGAAAAAAGGAATAAGTTTATTTTTCGAATGGATTTCCATCAAGCGTTTTTCAGGATTTTAGCATCTGCAACAAACGTTCCGAATGGCAAAAAGGAAGCAATAATGCACCACATCGTGGTTTTGTTTCCCCATTTTTTGTCGATCGCCACGAGTAAGACCAATACCACGTAGCCGATAAAGAGAAAACCGTGGATTTTTCCGACAAGAACGTTCGGTTCAGGCATTTCGAACGCATATTTTAAGGTCATCGTAACCAGTAACGCAATCCAAGAGAAACCTTCCAAGATTCCCGTAATACGCAATATTCCAAGTGTTGATTTCAAGTTCATCGTTTTTGTTTTGAATGTGTAAAATTAGCAACTATTTTGGTTGGTTGCCGTTCGAAATCAAATCCAAGAACGCAATTTTGAACGAAATCGTATGGCAAATTGCGCTGGAATTCCTGCGTTGACAAAAAACAGACATGTTTTACAGTTGTTGAATCAACTTGGAATTGTAGTACGAAACATCGTCTGAAACTTCGCGATCAATCCATTCAGGATATTCGAAAAGTTCATCTTCGTGCGTTAATTCAATTTCCGCGACTACCAACGGTGCTAGTTTTCCATGAAAAACATCGACTTCCCACACATGCGCTCCAATCGCAATTTCGTAGCGATCTTTGGAAAGCACCTTCGGACAAAATTCGTCAATCATCAGATTTGCTTCTGCAATCGGAATTTCGTATTCATATTCCGATCTCGAAATGCCAACGCTTTTCCCTTTGACCGTCAGAAATCCTTTCGATCCTTTGGTGCGCACGCGAACGGTACACGCATCTGCATCCGATAGATACGCTTGCTGAATCCGCACAGGAACAGGTTTTTCCGCTTGTTCCCACAAAGCAGCATTGACTAAAAATTTTCGTTCAATTTCCATGAATTCGAGTTGAGTTGACTGAAATTTAACTGTAAATGTAGTTTTTTTCCTCGAAAGACCCCCTCCTCAATCGAAGTCTTCATGTCTTAAAATCCTAAAGTCCTAACATCCTAATATCCTAACATCTTAATATCCTAATATCTTAAAATCCCAACATCCTAAAATCTAAAAAAACATCTTCCATCTAACGTCTTCTGTCTTCCGTCTAACATCCCAATGTCCTAACATCCTAACATCCTAAAATCCTAACATCTTAAC